>DASUME010000754.1:0-8251 GCA_036277895.1 Polyangiales bacterium | reverse complement strand
TAGACGGAAGTGGGAGCGGCCTCTTGCTTGCGCTCGCATTGCTGCTTCGCCGAAGGCGTTAGCCGCCGAGCTGGGCGAGGGCGTCCTTGGCGGCGGCGTTCTTGGGGTCGGCCTGCAGCGCCTTCTTGTACGAGCCGACGGCCTTGGAGCGGTCGCCCGTGGCGAGGTACGCGCGACCGAGGGCCGCGTGGAAGCCCGAGGTATCGGGCGATAGCTGCACGGCGCGCTGGTAGGCGGCGACCGCAGCCTTGTTGTCGCCGAGCTGCAGGCGCGCGGCACCGAGGCCCGCGAACGTGCCGGCGTGCTTGGGGTCGAGCTTGGACGCCTTTTCGTACGCGGCCGCGGCGGCCTTGTAATTCTTGGCGGCGTAGGCGGAGCGCGCCTCTTCGCGTGCGGCCTCGAACTGCGACGTCTTGTCGGAGGTCTTGTCGGCGGCGGCCGTCTTTGCGCTCTTTACGCGCTCCTTGGTGGGCGCGACCTCCTCGCGCTTGCTCTTGGCAGGCGCTGCCGCGACCGCTTCACGAGGGTGATGCTTGCGCTCTTCGGCTGCCGGCTCTTCGATCGACTTGGGCGGCGGCGGCATCGCCTGTACGCGCGGCGTTCCCGGCGTCGCCTCTGCGGGCTCGCTCGGCACGGCCGGCACGATCGGCACCACGGTGGGCTTCGGCGCCGCGGCGGCCGCGACCGGCGTAGGCTCCGGCAGCGCGGCAGGCGCGCTCGCGACGACCGGCTGCGCCGGCGGCGCCCTGTTGGCGACCGGCTCGGGATCGCCCGAGAACAGCGCGCTCGCGAGCACGGTCAACACGCCCACGCCGACCACCGCCGCACCTGCGTACATCGCCTTGCGACGATCCCCGAAGAAGCGCGAGCCGAAGCTGGCCAGCGTGTTGGCGGGCATCGACAGCGAGTGCGTCTCGTCGTGCTGATCGAAGCTCGGCTGGAGCACCGGCGGGCGCAGGCTGTCCGAGACCGGTGCGGGCAGGCGCTCGCGCTCCAGGGTCACGTCGCCGGCGCCGCGCTCCAGCGTGAGGTCCAGGCTGTTTTGCCCGTCGCCGAGGCCCATCAGCGTCGCCTTCCTCGGCGGCTTCGGCTGCGAAGCGGGGGCCTCGAACATTCGGGCATCGCTCGGCGGCTGCGAGAGCGGCTCGTCCAGCGCGGAGAACAGCTGCGGCGCCTGCTCCGGGGCGGGCGTGTCGGCCGTCGGAGCCGGGGGCGCGGCCATGCCCATCATCGTGCGTGCAGGCGGCGTGTTGCCGATGCCGGACACCGTCGAGCGACCGAGCTTCGCCTGCGAAGGCGGCGTCACCAGCTCCCTCACGGGCTGCGCGGGCGGCGGCACGCTGGCGGCCTTCTGCGCATTCACGACCTGCATGATCTGATCGAGCCGCAGCGGCTGGGTCTTGTCCGAGAGCCGCTGAGGCGGCGGCAAGGTCGCGCTCTTGGGCGTGGGCGGCGGCACCGAGCTCGCGGTGCGCTGCTGCCGCTGCATGCTGCGCACTTCCTCGATCTGCCCGAGGTCGATCTGCTGCGTGGTCTCCTCGCGCGGCCGGCGCGCGGCGGCCGGCGGCGGAGGTGGCAGCGAACGCGGTGGCGCTGGCGGCGCGCTGGCACGCGTCACCGGACCGGGTGCCCCGCTGGGTGGTCCGGGGGGGCGCAGCGTGCCGCTCGGTTGGGGCGCGGCCTGGCCGGCGTTGGGCGTCCCCTGCGGAACTGCTTCGTAGGTGGACGTCTCCGACTGCTTCTCCATAAGCGCACCGTCAGGCAAGTAGGGATCGAGGGTTCGGCGTAACTTCTGCGCCGAAAAGGGACGCTGCTGCGGGTCCTTCGACAAAATGGATCGCAACAGCGCGCCTATTCCATTGGGCAAGTCAGAGGGCAGCGGAGGTAATTCTCCGTAGCGCTGGGCCGAGAGCGTGGCCGCGACCGTCTCGCCGGCGAAGGCGGGGCGGCCGGTCAACATCTGATAGAGGGCGCAACCGAGTGAATACAGGTCACTGCGGAAGCTGATCAGCTTGCCGAGCAGCTGCTCGGGCGAGACGTAGCCGGGCGTCCCGAACAGCGCCTGCCCGGTGCTGTCCGTGATCACGCGCGAGGAGTCGCCCCCGATCGCGAGCCCGACTGCGCTCTCCAGGTCCGAGGAGCCGCGCTCCACGATCGGCGACACCACACCGGCGTCGAGCAGCAGCGCACGCGGGATGCCCTGCGGCGATGGCTGCAGAAAGATGTGCCCGGGCTTCACGTCGCGATGCAGCAGGCCGCCGCGGTGCAGCTCGTCGAGCGCGCTCGCCACTTGCGCTGCGATCGCGAGCGCTTCGGTCTGCGGCAGCGCACCGCCCCGCGAAAGCCGCACCTCCAGCGAGACGCCGTCGAGCCACTCGCGGAACAGCCAGCTCACGCCCTCGCTCTCGCCACTTGCGAGCGGCACCACCAAGTGCGAGCGCGCGAGCGTCGACTGCTTGATCAGCTCACGTCGCAGCCGCTGCCGCTCGCCGAGCTGTTCCTTGGCCGCGGGCGCCAGGATCTTCAGCACGCCGCGGCGGCCAGTCTCGGGCTCGTCGGCGAGGTACATGCTGCCGCCGTCGCCGTGGGCAAACGGCTCGATGACGGTGAAGCGCTCGCGCAGGCCGGCCGGCACCGGCCACCATGCCGCGGCCACGCCGGTTCGCCCGTCGCGTGGGCACACGGGCGCGGACACGTCTTCGACCGCCGTCAGCGCGGTGCGGCAAAGCGGACAAACGAGGGCGTCCATGGCGGCTTCCTATAGATAGACCCCCGGTCACCCCCAGCACCAGCCCTCACACTCGGATTTGCGAGCCGACTGTCATTTGCTTGCGAGGATCAGGGCAATGCGAGCGCGCCAAGGGCCTGCTCGGTCACGTCCGCGGCCAGCGTGGCCAGGTAGGTCGTCACCTTGCCCGGAGTCTGCGTGCTCACGACCAGCGCGTGCGTGCCCTTTTGCGCCCCCTGGTCGGTGTGACGCGCCAGCAGCGCATGCCGCCCTCGCGCGAGGTTTTTGGCGTCGATGTACACCGTGCAGACGGAGCGCTCCTCGCCGCAGTCGCTGACCACCAGCGGAACCTCGACGTTGCTCTCGCTGCGCACCGCGAGCGCGATGTCCTGCGCGAGCACGCGCGGGAAGGCGAGCGCGATCAGCAGCGGCAGGTCCTTGGCGAAGGAGTCGATGCTGCCGTCGCAGTCGTCGTCGAGCGCGTTGGGCTGCGGCAGCTCGGCGCTTCGGCACGCGCTGCTCATCGACGTCAGCGCAGGGGAGGGATCGAACGCATCGGCCTGGCTGCTCGCGCTCGGGGCCGGAGGCAGCGCGGTGTAGCGCAGTGGCTCGGCGGGCTTGGTGGCGCAGCTGGCGACCAGCAAGATCGCGGGAAAGAACTGTTTCACGCCTGGAGCTTACGCGGCGCGCGCGAGATCTGCCTGCGGCAAGATCAGCGCGCACACGGACTCGGCATCGCGCAGCTCGTAGAGCACGGGCGGCACCAGGTCGCGCGCGGGGCCGAGCGGCAGCAGGGCGCCACTGTCCGAGAGCGCACGCGCGCCGGGTGCGTCGAGGATCAGGAACAGGTTGCGGCAGCCGCGCCCGACCGGCACCACCGCGATGTCGACGATCGCGCGTCGATCGAGCGAGAGCTCGGTGCGGCCACGCCGGATCAACACACGATGCGTGGTCAGCACGTACTCGGTCTCGCGGCTGAGCGCGCGCGCGTAGATCCAGCCGCGCCAGATCAACCAGGTGCCGATCGCGCAGATCACGCTCCAGCTGAGCGCGGTGGCGAGGAACAACAGCAGCCACTTCCACGAGCGAACCTGCAGATCGCCGCGCCGCTCCAGGTAGACCAGCATCTCCAGCGCGCGTGCGCCGTAGCGCAGGCCGAGCGCGAACACGGCGCTGCCCAGCGCGCCGCTGAGCAAGTCGCGCCAGCCGAGCAGCATGCCCTGCGGGCTGCCGCCCCACAGCACGCGCTCGTCGTGATCGAGGCGGTCGGCGAGCGAGAGGTCGGAGTCGCCGAGCGCGTTGGTGGCCTCGACGCCGCGCACGAGCGCGAGCACTCGATCCGGCGCGCGCAGGTTGTGCAGCACCAGGCGCTGCTTGCGCGAGAGCGGGCCGTAGGGGGTGGCGCGCACCAGCTCGAGGTGACCGACGCCGGGCGTCTTGGCGCTCCACGTAACGCGTGCGTAGCTGAGCCCGCTACGATCGATCCAGCGCGTGAGCGAGCCGCGCCGCCAGAGCATGCGCTTGTCGGTGAGCAGGTACTCGCTGCGATCGTGGAGCCAGCGCGGCGCGAGCCAGAAGCTGCTCGCGAGCACGCCGAGGTAGCAGGCGACCAGCGCCATCTGCTTGCCTCCGGGCAGCTCGGCCACGCTCAGCAGGGCGCTGAACAGGGCGGCGATCAGGGTCAGCGCGCTGACCAGCAACGGGCCCACACGCCACACCAGATCGCGACCGGCATTCGGCACCGGCGCGCCTTGCCAGATGACGCTCTCCGAGGGAAGCAGCCGCCACGAACGCTCGAGCGCCATCGACTACCTCCTGTGCGGGTGGTTCCTACAAGGTGGATCTCTTCCGATCTTACGTGCAAGCCGACGGGCACCGATCGTGATTCTGCAGGGCGCCGAGTTGACTTCGTGGGCTGCATCCCATCAGCTCGGGACAACGATGCTTCAAGTCGATCAAGCCGCCGCCTACGTGCGCGGTCGAATCTTGCGCAAACCGCGGGTGGCGCTGGTGCTCGGGTCGGGCCTCGGTGGGCTGGCCGACGTGTTCGAGGCTCCGGAGGCGCTGCCTTTCTCGGACATTCCGGGCATGCCGGACACGCATGTGCTCGGGCACGCCGGCCGGCTCGTGGCGGGCTCGCTGGAGGGCGTGGACGTGATCGCGATGCAGGGCAGGGTGCATCCGTACGAGGGCCACCCGCTGGCGCAGGTGGTGCTGGGCGTGCGCGTGATGCTCCGGCTCGGCGCCGACACGCTGATCGTGACCAACGCGACCGGTGGCCTGCGCCTGGACCTGGCGGCGGGCACGCTGCTCGCGATCACCGACCACCTCAACCTGACCGGCCAGAACTGCCTGGTGGGCGCCAACGACGCCTCGCTCGGGCCGCGCTTCTCGGACATGTCGGCCGCCTACGACCCGGCGCTGGTCGAGGTGGCGAGCGAGGTCGCGCGCGCGCAGGGCTACGAGCTGGCGCGCGGGGTCTACGCCGGGGTGATGGGACCGAGCTACGAGACGCCCGCCGAGGTGCGCATGCTCGCGCAGCTCGGAGCGAGCGTGGTGGGCATGAGCACGGTGCAGGAGGTGATCGCCGCGCGGCACATGAACGCGCGCGTGCTCGGCATCTCGTGCGTGACCAACCCCGGCGCCGGCCTCACCACCGACCGCCTCGACCACACCGACGTCGAGCGCATTGCGCGCGCGAGCGCGGCCAAGCTCGCAGCGCTCGTCACCGGCGTGATCGCCCGCATCCGCGACGGCGCTTAGTGCCGTAGCTGGTAGACGGTCTGCTCGATCTCGTTGCGGTCGGGGTGGCCGAGCGGGGCGAGCTCCAGGAACAGCTTGTAGTGCTCCATGGCCTCGTTGTTGCGCTTGCTCTCGCGCAGCACGTCGCCGTAGGCGCGGTGGGCCTCGGCGAGCCAGCTCGGTCGATCGCCGAGCTTGTCGCCGCGCAGCACGGCCTCCGAGAGCGCGGCGCGCGCCTGATCGCGCTGTCCCTTGTCGAGGTGCAGCTGACCGAGGCGGTACCACCACTCCGCGTTCTCGGGCACGCGCTTGACGGCTTCCTGGTAGTTCTTGATCGCCTCGGGCAGGTTGCGCAGCTCGTCGTAGGCATCGCCCATGTTGGCGAGCGCCTCCACGCGGCCGGGCTGGAGCCGAAGCGCGGCCTGCAGGTTCACGAGCGCATCCTTCACCGCGCCCGTGCGCAGCTGGATGCGGCCGAGGATCCAGCGCGCGTCTCCGAGGTTCGGGTCACCCTTGATCGCGCGCTGCACGCTCTCCATCGCGCTGCCGTAGTCGCCCTGCTCGAGCAGGCCCCAGGCCAGGTACATGTGGTACACGGGCACGCGGATGTCGAAGTTCACCGCGCGCTCGAAGTGCTGGATCGCGAGCGCCGTCTCCTTGCGTGCGAACAGGATGCGCCCGAGGAAGTGCTCGGCCTCGCCGGAGGCGGGGCGCTCCTTGAGCACCTGTTCGACTACACCTTCGGCCTCGTCGATCTTGCCCGCGGTCACCAGCGCGGCGCCGAGCCGCATGCGCAGGTCACTGTCGGTCGGTCGCGCGGCGAGCGCCTTGCGATAGAGCTCGGCGGCTTCTTCGTACTTGCCGCGCGTCTCCAGCAGCTGACCACGCTCCATCGCCAGGCCCGGAAACAGCGCATCGGCGGCTTCGAGCCGGTTGAGCGTCGCGTCCGCGAGGTCGAGCTGCCCGCTCTTGCGCTGCGCCACCACCAGGCCGAACAGCGCACCGGGATCCTGGGCGTCGAACTTCAGCGCGGCCTCGAACTGCTTGATCGCCTCGGGCAGGTGCAGGCGCGTGAGCTCGGAGTTGCCGAGCATACGCCGCACCTCGGCGCTGTCCTTCACGTGGCCGGTCGCCTGGGCGAGCACGCGCGCGGCCTCTTCCGGGCGGCCGCGCTTGAACAGCAGCTGCGAGAGCGCGACGTAGCCGTCGAACACCTTGGGCGCCTTCTTGATCACCTCGCGGAAGTCGCTCTCGGCGTCGTCGTAGCGCTCCAGCGCCTCCAGCACGTGGCCATGCCAGAGCTGCACCTCGGGGTCGCTCGGCGCCTTCGTGAGCAGCACGTTGGCGCGCGGCACCGCTTCTTCCGCGCGTCCGAGCGCGAGCATCGCCTCGATCGCACCCACGCCGGCCTCGAGCGCGGGCACGCGGCCGTCGGGGCCGGGTTGCTCGCTGGGCTTGGCGTTGAGCGCGGAGTCGAAGCGCGAGAGCGCCTCCTGCGGGCGGCCGAGCCGCATCGCCATGCGCGCGGAGCCGAGCAGGTCCGGCACGCTCATCGGGTCCGCGGCGAGCGCGAGCTCGTAGCTGGCCTGCGCCTCGCGCGGGTGATCGCGCTTTTCTTCCGCGCGGCCCTCGAGCGAGAACGCGCGCGCGCGCTCGGCCTTGGACGGGCGTGCCTTCACGCCGTTGACCGCGATCCGGCCGGCGGCGATGCGCGCGTGCGAGAGCGCGTCCTCGACGTCGCCCCGCAACAACGCGGCTTCGGCGAGCTCGGCCTGCGCCGGCGAGTGCAGCGGGCTCGCCGCGAGCACGGCTCGGGCGGCTTGCTCGGCCTCGGCGGACTTGCCCTGCGCGATGTATGCCCGCGCGAGGCCCCACTGCCCGCGCGCGACCTCGCCGGCTTTGACCGCTTCCGTGAATTGTTGCGCGGCTTGATCCCACTGCTTCTCCAGCAGCGCGATCTCGCCTGCGACCACGCCGTAGAAGCGGTCGCCCTCGCGTGGCGCCTGGCTGAGCAGGGTCTTGGCGGCGGGCAGATCATTCCTGCGCGCCGCATCCGCGGCGCGCGCGAGCGTGAGGCCCGGCACGTCCGCGCCGCGCTCCAGCACACGCGACAGGATCGCGGCTGCGCGCTGTGCGCTCTGCCCGTCCTCGCCGAAGCGCAGCTGGTAGAGCGACTCGTGCAGCAGGCTGCGCGCGAGCAGCTCGCGGTTGAGGCCGGCCTCGTTGCGCGCGTCGCTGAGCGTGACCAGCGCGCGCCGTGCATCGGCGTAGGCGTCGGTCTTGGCCTGGCGCTCGGCCAGGTCGATCTCTTCCTTCACGCGCGCCGGATCGCCCGCGGCCGGCAGCATCTGCTCGACCAGGTACACGCCGAACCAGCCGTGCTGCGTGAACATGCCTAGCGCCGTGCCGCCGAGGCCGATCGCGGCCACCAGGCCCACGGGCACCGCCCAGCCCGGCAGCGAGCTGCTGGCCTTTCTCTTCTTGGCCGCGGGCTCGTCGCCGATCAGCTCCGCGTCTTCGATCTGCGGGACCGGTGCGCTCGGCGCGCCTCCGCGGCGCGTGGGCACGGCCAGCGGCAGGCCCGGCGCGGAGTCCTTGCCGACGCCGAGGTCGAGCTCGCCGAACGCGTCGCCGCCGAGCTCCGCGATCGGCGGACTGAGCGACGTGCTCGGTGCACGTCCGAGCGGCGCGAGCGAGCTGCCCGGCGCGTGGCCGAGCGGCGCGAGCGAGCTGAGCGCGGGCAGTGAACCCTTGGGGCCCGACGTCTCGGCGCCCATCAGT
>DASUME010000753.1:0-4104 GCA_036277895.1 Polyangiales bacterium | reverse complement strand
GCCCTTATTCGCGACCTGCGCCGAGCACGGCACGGACTACGTGGACTCGACCGGCGAGTTCTCGTTCGTGCGCACGATGCGCGCCCGCTATGGCGAGCGTGCGCGCGAGACCGGCGCGATCATGGTCTCGTGCTGCGGCGTCGACAGCATCCCCACCGATCTCGGGCTGTTCTACACGGTGCTGCAGATGGCGGCGCGTGGCCACGGCCAGGGGGACGGTCCGATGACGGTGGAGGGCCTGTTCGAGACGCGGGCGCGGCCGTCCGGCGGCACCTGGAATTCGGTGTTGTCCGTGATGGGCGAGATCCGCGAGGCGCCGGCGCGGGTTGCGCCCCCGCGTGCCAGGGAAGGCCGGCGCGTCTCCCGCGTGGAGGGCAAGCTGCACCGCGATCGCGAGTTCGGCTGGGTGCTGCCTTTCTCCACGATCGACCCGGAGATCGCGCTGCACTCGGCGGCTGCGCTGCCCGAATACGGGGAGGACTTCTCGTATGCGCACTACCTGGTCCTGCGCAGCCTGCCGAAGGTGATCGGCCTCGGGGTGGGCATGGGCGGCATCGCGTTGCTCGCGCAGGCGGAGCTGGGCCGCAAGCTGCTCGGGCGCGCGCTGGTGTCCGGGAAGGGGCCGAGCGAGGCCGAGCGCAAGAAGAGCTGGTTCAAGCTGCGGCTTCGGGCACAGCGCGGCAGCTTTCAGCTCCAGACCGAGGTCCGGGGTGGAGATCCCGGCTACGACGAGACCGCCAAGATGCTCTCGGAATCCGCGCTGTGCCTGGCGGTCGATCGCGCTAGGCTGCCGGCCCAGCGCGGGGTGCTCACCCCCGCGTGCGCGTTCGGAGAGGTGCTGCTCAAGCGCCTGTCGCGCGCCGGTCTGGTGTTCGAAACCGTCTGATAGGTCGCTCATGCCTCGCCTGCTGATCCTGCTGTTGTGTCTCGCCGCCTGTGCGCCCGTCGTGCGCAAGCAACCGCGCCAGCGTCTGCCCACGCCCAGCGTCGCGCCGGCGGTGCCAGAAGCCGCGTCGCCGTCGGTCGAGCTGGTGGAAGTGCGCGTGCTGGTGGTCTCGTACCAGGGCGCCGAGAACGCCAAGCCCACGGTCGTGCGCAGCAAGGAAGAAGCACTGGAGCGCGCGCGCATGCTGGAGCGCATGGCCAAGAGCGGCGACCGGCTCGCCGAGCTGGTGCGCAAGTACAGCGATCGCGCGGGGGCCAGCGAGGACCTCGGGCTGTTCCGGATCCGTCCCTCGTCGCCGGGCGCGTTCGGCAAGGAGGTCGCGGACACTGCGTCCAGGCTCAAGCCGGGCGAGATCAGCGATCCGATCGAGACGCCGACGGGCTACTTCGTGGTCGAGCGGCGCACCGATCCCCCCACCGGCCCCACGCGCGTGTCCGCCAAGCACATCCTGATCAGCTTCCAGGGCGCAGAGCACGCGATCCCCGGCGTGAAGCGCACGGAGAAGGAAGCGCGCGACCTCGCGGAGCAGATCGATCGCGACGCCAAGGCCGGCAAGGACTGGGGCGAGCTCGCGAAGAACACGGACGAGCCCGGCTCCAAGGAGACCGGAGGCGACCTCGGCGCGTTCACGCGCGGGCAGATGGTGCCGGCGTTCGAGCGGGTGGCGTTCGCGCTGCCGGTGGGCGCGATCAGCGAGGTGGTGCAGACGCCGTTCGGGTTCCACGTCATCCAGCGCTACGAGTGATGGACGCGCTGCTGCGCGAGCTCGCGCCGCAGGTGACCGCGGCGCTGACCAGGCGCGTGGGCGACTTCGCGCGCGCGGAAGATGCGGTGCAAGAGGCGCTGATCCAGGCCGCCGAGCAGTGGCCGCGCGAGGGTGTACCCGCGAACCCGCGCGGCTGGCTGCTAGCGGTGGCCCAGCGGCGCGCGACCGACGCGCTGCGCAGCGACATCGCGCGTCGCAAGCGCGAGGAGCAACTGCAAGAAGAAGAGGCGCCGCCGCCCGAGCGCGACGACTCGCTGCTTCTGTTGTTCATGTGCTGCCACCCATCGCTGACGCCGTCGTCGTCGGTGGCGCTCACGCTGCGCGCGGTGGGCGGGCTGAGCACCACGGAGATCGCGCGCGCGTACTTCGTGCCCGAGGCGACGATGGCGCAGCGCATCAGCCGCGCCAAGGCGACCATCAAGCGCTCGAACGTGGCGTTCGCGATGCCCGATGCCGCGGAGCGCGACGCGCGCGTGGTGGCCGTGCTGCACGTGCTCTACCTGATCTTCAACGAGGGCTACGCGAGCAGCGAGGGCGACGAGCTGCTGCGCACCGATCTGTCGCGCGAGGCGATCCGACTCACGCGCGGGGTGCATCACCTGCTGCCGGGCGACTGTGAGGTGGCCGGCTTGCTCGCGCTGATGCTGCTGACCGATGCACGCCGTGAGGCGCGCACGGGCGCGAGCGGTGAGCTGATCCCGCTCGACGAGCAAGATCGCACGCTGTGGGATCGGGCGCTGATCGAGGAAGGCGTCGCGCTGATCAGCGAGACGTTGCCCAAGCAGAGGCCGGGGCCCTACCAGCTGCAAGCTGCGATCGCCGCGGTGCACGACGAAGCCGCGAGCGCCGGCGACACGGACTGGCCGCAGATCGTCGCGCTCTACGAGGTGCTCGAGGAGCTCGCCGACAACCCGATGGTCACTCTCAACCGCGCGATCGCAGTTGCGATGGTCGAGGGCCCGAGCGCGGCCCTGGCGATGCTCGAGCCGCTCGACCAGGACGCACGCGTACGCGAGCACCACCGCCTGGCCGCCGTGCGCGCGCACCTCCACGAGAAGAGCGGCGACCTCGAGCGCGCGAGCGAGCTGTACCTGCGCGCGGCCGAGCGCACCACGAGCAAACCCGAGCAGGACTACCTGCGCACCAAGCTCGCCGCACTCACGGGTCGCGTCACGCGCTAGCGCACAGCTCGAGCAGCTGGGTGCCGTACTTCTCCACGCGCTCCTCGCCGATGCCCCAGACCTCGCGCAGCGCGGGCAGGGTGCGCGGCTTCTGCCTGCACAGCTCGCGCAAGGATCGGTTCGGGAACACCTGGTACGGCTTCACGCGGCGGCGCTTGGCCTCGCTGCGTCGGAAGTTGCGCAGCGCCTTCTCCAGCGGCGACGCTGCCGTGCGCCCGGTCTTGGGCTGCGGGCTGCGCACCGGCTTTCCGGCCACCCACACGGTCGGGTACTTCTTGCCCTTCGGGATCAGCAGGCCGTCGCGGAGCAGCGCATCGACCGCGTCCACGATCGCTTCTTCGGGCAGCTCCTTCAGCGCGCCGAAGAACGGGTTCTTGCCGACGCCCTTGCGCGCCAGCGCGCGTGCACGACTGCCGCGCAGCGCCTGCGCGACGTAGCGGCGGCCGATCGGCTTGGCGAGGTTGTCGACGAACGCGACCACCGTCTCCAGCGCGGTGCCGTCGAGGGCGACCGTCTGCGCACGCCGGGCGGCGCGCGTCTCTCGCGTGCGCTGAAGCGCGGCTTGCGCTTTGTCGCGCTCGCCATGCACACGCTCCGGCTCCAGGCAGGTGTCGCAGGCGCCGCAGATCTCGATGGTCGATCCCAGATGATTCGCGATCGCCTGCTGCCGGCAGTGCGCGCCGTACGCGTACGCGCTCACGCGCTCGAAGCCGCCGTCGTCGGGCTTGTTGCCGCGCAGCCGGTCGTGCACGCGCTTGTCGGCCGGCGAGAAGGCGAGCCAGCACTCCGCGTGCTGCCCGTCGCGCCCTGCGCGCCCCGCCTGCTGCACGTAGCTCTCGAGCGTGCTCGGTGCCTCCACATGCAGCACCACCCGCACGTCCGGCAGATCGATGCCCATGCCGAAGGCGCTGGTCGCGACCAGCACCGGCGTGGTGCCGGCCTCGAAGAGCTGCTGTGCTTTCTTGCGCGCGGCGTCGCTGCGCCCTGCGTGGTAGTAGCCCGCGCGTACGCCCGCCTTGCGCAGCGCCTTCTGCACGGCCTCCACGCGCTTGCGCGTGAGTGCGTAGACGATCGCACGGCCTGGCACGCGGCGGGTCGCGAAGCCGCGCGCGGCGAGCAGCTCCGCGGCCCACACCGTGCGCGTGTCCTCGCTCGCGAGCGCCACGCCGAAGCGCAGGTTCGCGCGCAGCGGGCTCGACTCCACGAGCAGC
>DASUME010000752.1:0-7810 GCA_036277895.1 Polyangiales bacterium | reverse complement strand
AGCTCAGGCCATCGCTGCCGGCGTCGCCGCGGATCAGGATCAGGCGTGCCTTGCCAGGCGTCTGCATCGCGCCGAAGAAGTCCGTGCGCAGCTCGAGGATCTGCGGGGGGACCACCGCCCCACAGCGGCCGCAGAACTTGTGACCCGAAGGAACGGGCGTCGAGCATTCCTTGCAGACGTAGTGACGTGCCTGATCCATCGAGGTCTCCTTAGCAATGAGCGCGGCCTCGGGCGACACCAATCCAGCGTCTGGCGGCCCGGCGGAAACGAAGTTGATCACGGCGCCGCAATTGGCGCAGAAGCGAGTCCCGAGTGGAACGAAGGCATCGCAGCTACCGCACGCGACTCCGACTTCGTGACCCATGTGCGACTCGACCCCCGGCGCGCGTCTGCCCACGCGGCTCGAGGCCGCGCATCGAACATTTGTAGGCCATCGAGGCGCGGCGCGTCAATTCGCGGTCCGCAGTTCCGCTCCGCACGCGTCGGCGCGAGTGTGCGGAGTCGCCGTGGAACGCACCAGATCGAGCGCCTCGCGCGGATCTGCCTCACCCAGCGCGCGTGTGGCCCACATGCGTTCAGGCCAGTCGCGCCGTGGCCGCTCGGCGCGCAAGGCCTCGGCCGCTCCCGGCGGCAGCTCGGCGCGGGCCGCCAGCGCGCGCAGCAGCTCGTGCAGCTGCGGGCGCGCCAGCGAGCGCAGGCTATCCGGCCCCGCACCTCCCGCGTGCACCAGGAGCGTCACGTCATCGCCACGCGCGAGCACCGGCACCAGCGCCGCGCTGAACGCGACCACCTCCGAACGTTCGGGGCAGATGCCCGCCTCGATCAGCGCGCGCGGCGCCACGCCGGGACCGTACGGCACCAGCTGCACCGGGTTGGCCAGGGCGGCGCGCGTGATTGCATCCCACGGCAGCCGGGCATGCGCCGCGGCCGCACGTTCGTCGGCGCGCTGCGAGAAGAGCGCACGCGCGTCGTCGCCGAGCTGGACCTTCGTGCGCAGCCCGCGCGGCAAGCTCGGATACAACGTGCGCAGGGCGGGAGCCGACAAGGTATGCAGCGCCGCCTCGCGCTCACCGAGCGTACGATCGACCCGCATGACCAGCGCCGCGAGCACGGGCTCGAGCGCAGGCTCCGGACGTCGCTGCAGCTGAGCGAGCGCCAGCCTACGCTCGCGTTCGTCGCCCTCCGCGAGCGCCCGACGCAGCGCCGCACTCGGCAGCGGCTCGCCCAGCGCCAACAGCACCCGCCGTTGCGCGCGCCGATCGACCGCGGACAGCAGTGCAGCTCGCGCCTCGTCGCGACCGAGCAGCGCCGCGGCGCGCAGCAGCACTGGCTCGGAGTGGCCCTGCGCGAGCAACGCGCGTAGCGGCTCCTCAACGGCACCCCCGTGTGCACGCTCAAGCTCCACCCACGCCAGGCGCACCTCGTCCGCGCTCGGGTCGAGCGCCAAGGACCTCTGGTACGCGGCACGCGCCGCAGGCAGATCGTCGCGCAGCCCATGGAGCGCGGCCAGCTCGGCCGACACGCGGGCACTCGCCGCTTCCGCGAGCTGCGCGAGCAGCGCGGGCACCCCCGGGTCGCGCGGCACCGCGCGCGCCAGCTCGAGGGCCTCGTCGACGTCGAGCCCACGTGCCAGTGCGATGGCCGCGTGCAGATCGCCGGCCTCGCGTTCGAGGCGCGCGAGCGCACGCAGCGCTTCGGCGTCGTCCGGCACGGCCGCCAGGATGCGCTGCAAGAGCGCGCGCTCCGCGGCCGCTTGCTGCGGGTCGCGCGCGTAGAGCTCGGCCAGCATGCGCAGCGACTCCAGGTCGTCGCGCGTGCGCAGCGTGGCGAGGTGCGCGTCGAGCGTGCCCTCGCGGCGCCACAGACCTGCCAGCCGCCGGCGCGCTTCGGCCGCCCGCTCCCCGTGCAGCAGCTGCTCGTAGGCGCGCTCGGCGTCGACCAGCCGCCCTGCCCGCTCGAGCAAGCTCGCCTCCAGCTCGCGGTATGCATCGGGCGCTCGCTTGCGCGCGAGGGCCACATGCGCGAGCGCGTCGGCGAGCAAGTCACGATCGGCGAACAGCTCGGCGGCGTGGGCCTCGCGCGCCGCACTGCCATCGAGCGCCGCCGCGCGCAGCACCTCCGCACGCGCTCGGTCGCGGTCGCCGCGCGCGAGCAGGGCGTCCGCCAGCGCAAGCCGATGCGCGGGCTCCCGCGGCTCCAGCTCGACCAGCCGCACGAGCTCACGCTCCGCCAGCGCCGCCTCGCCCCAAGCCACGAACAGCGCGTGCAGCGCGCGATGGAGCGCCGGAGAGCGAGAGCGCTCACGCGCGAGCACCGCCAGCGCCTGCTCGCGCTGCCCCGCGGCACGGCGCAGCTCGGCGAGCGCGATCCACGGTGCAGGATCGTCCGGTACGCGCCTGGTCATGCGCTCGGCCAGCTTCTCGACCTCGAGCGTGCGCCCGAGCTTCCGCAGCACCCGCAAGCGTGCACCTTCGTCCGAAGTGCGCTCGAAGGCCGCGAGCGCACGCTCGTCGTCCCCCAGCTGCTCCCATTCGCGGCCCGCGCTCGCCCAGCGCCCGGCACGTTGGTCGCGCTCGGCCAGCTCCGCACCGCGTCCGGCACGGCGATACGCCTCGCGCGCCAGCGGGTCGTCCTGCCCGCCCAGGGCTTCGATCGCGGCCTCCGGCTGCCCCGCCGCGAGCCACTCGTGCGCACTCTCGCGCCGTAGCGAAGCGCGAGAGCCCGGCAGCTTCTTCGCCAGGGCCGAGAACGCCGCCGCCGCGTCCGCGTGCCGACCTTCGAGCGCCAGCGCGCGAGCCGCCGCCAGCTCCGCCTGCCACGCCGGTACTCGCACCACGGCCAGAGGACGCGTGAGCGCCCAGTCTTCCTCGGCTTGCGCGAGCGACGTTGTGAGCAGGAGCGCCAACACGCAACCGAAGCGCATGGGCCGAGTAAAGCCTGATTGGCTGTCTGTTGGCGAGCTGCTAAGAGCCGCAGCTACCCATGGCCGAATTCTTCGCCGGTTGCCTGCTCGATCGCCTGCCCGGGCCGCGCGGACAACATCCGCAGCGCTTCTACGAGTTCGCACCTCGCCAACCGCTCCCCAGCCTCGGCACGCTCGCCCGCTTTCGCAAGCAGGCCACGAAGTGGCCGCAGCTCTCGCTGGTTGCGCCCAAGACCACCTGGACCACACCCAAGGGTCCGCTGCGTCCGGGCGCCGAGCTCGACGCCGGCGTGGACTGGCTCACCCGCGTGTCGGACATCGTGTCGGCGTTTGCGATCGTGATCGCGACCGGCGCCGAGCTCACCACCGGTGACCGCGACCGCGAGCTGCTCGCCAACTTCGTCGAGCGCCTCAAGCCGACCGGCCGCACGCTCGTGATCGCGCCGCGTGGGCTGTGGGAGCCGGAGCACGGCGCCCCGTTCGCAGCCCAGATCGGCGCCGTGTACGGCTTCGACCCGCTGGAGCACGAGGCGCCCGAGGGCGCGCTGCTCTACGGGCGCGTGCGTCCGATGGGTGCACGGCCGCGGCTGACGCCGGGTCACCTGGCGCAGATCGCAGAGCGTGTGGTCGCCGCGGGCGCCGAGCGCTCCTTCATCGCGATCGAATCGGAACAGTGCTCCAAGGAGAGCAAGCGCCTCGCGCAAGAGCTCAGCGAGCAAGCCGAGCTCGCCGTGTCCGAAGTGGACGACGAGGACGACGAGGAAGAGGACTCGGTCGACGAGGAAGAGTCCGAGGAAGAAGAAGACGAGGAGTAGGCGGGCATGGAGCGCGCGCCCGCCCTCGCCTGGCTGCTCGGCCACCGTGTGCAGCGCGTCGATGGTCCGCGCCCCGGTCTGCTCACGCTGACCTTCTACGAACGCGGCGAGAAGCAGACCCTGCTGCTGGCGTTTGGCCTGCAGCGTGGAGTCGGCGCGCTCGACGAGCGCCCCAAGGGCGAGGCCGCGAACGCGTTCATCCAGCGCCTGCGCACGCAGCTCGAGGGCGGCCGGCTGCGCGGCGCCGAGTGGCTGCTGGCCCGCGACGCCGAGCGCGCCGTCGCGCTGCAGCTCGCCTTCGAGCGCGCCGACAACCGCGCGCGCATCGTGGTCGACTTCGACGGCAGCACCCCCAACCTGTTCCTGCTGCGCGACGACGACACGGTCGCCGGGGCCGCGGACGAGCGCTCCCGCCGCGCGCGCTTCGCGGACAAGAAGCGCCCGTACGAGCCCGGCCAAGGCAAGGGCATCGCCATCCCGGCTGATGCGCAGGCATTGCGCGAGGCTGGCAGCAAGCTGGCCGACCCGGCCTCGCCCGAGGCTGGCGACCCGATCCGCAACGCCGCTCGCAGCCAGCTGCGCGCCGCGCTGAAGAAGGCCGAGCGCAAGCTGAGCGCGATCGAGGGCGACCTCGCGCGCGTGGCCGAGACGCCCCGGCTACGCCGCGAGGGCAACGTGCTGCTCAGCCACCTCGACGAGGTGCCGCGCGGCGTGAGCCAGGTGCGACTGTTCGACGACAGTGCCGAGGACTGGATCGAGATAGCGCTCGATCCAGCGCAAGACGCGCGGCGGGCGGCCGAGCTGCGCTTCGAGCGCGCGCGCAAGATCGAACGAGGGCTCGCGATCGCCGGCCAGCGGCGCGACCTCGCACAGCATGAGGTCGACCGCTTGCGAGCCACGTTGGCCGAGCTCGAGGCGGCGCCGCCCGAGCGCATCAGCGAGCTCGCTCGAGATCTGGGCATCGCCGCCAATCCGCGCCGCCGCCCGCAGCAACGCGCGCGCGTCCCGTTCCGCACCTTCCGCGCTGCACACGGCGAGCCGATCTTCGTGGGCAAGAACGCCGCCGACAACGACACCCTGACGCTGACCGTCGCGCGCCCGCACGATCACTGGCTGCACGTGCGCGGCAGCGCGGGCTCGCACGTGGTCGTCCCGCTCGAGAAGAAGGCGCAGATCGCGCCCGAGCTGCTGCTCGATGCCGCGACCTTGGCGGCGCACTTCAGCCAGCAGCGCGGTGAGCCCACGTTCGAGATCGCGCACACGGAGCGGCGCTTCGTTCGCAAGCTCAAGGGCTCGGCGCCAGGCAGCGTGAACGTCGATCGCGAGCGCGTGTTCGTGCTGCGCTTCGAGAGCGCGCGGCTCACGCGCTTGCTCGCCAGCGAAAAAGCCTGATTCCTGGCGTGGAAACGAAAACGCCGGGCCCCATGAGGAACCCGGCAGATCGCGGACTTGCTGAGCCCGCCCCGACGGCTGGACCTGATCACGATGCGTGAGACAGGCCCGGCAACCGCGGTCTTCGGAGCTTAGTTCAGACCGCAGCGGCCTTCTTGGTGGCCGTCTTCTTCTTGGCGGCCTTCTTCTTGGTCGCCTTCTTGGCGGTCTTCTTCTTGGCAGCCTTGCGCGGCGCCGCCGGGCGACGCTTCGCGGGCGCCTTCTTCGTGGTCTTCTTCGCAGCCTTCTTCGCAGTCTTCTTCTTGGCAGCCATCGTGACCTCCCTTAGGGATGTTGGTCCAGGTTTAGTGAAAGGTAATGTCACGTCACTGCAGGTGTCAACTGCGAAATCGTATAATTTATACCTAACTTTGCTTCACTTCGCTGACAGCCGAAAGCAGCTTCGCGGTAACCGCATGAAACTTGACGTGATTTAAGGGTCACCCAAGGCCGCCACGAAATCATTGAAAAAGCGACATGGGGGCGTGGGCGGACGATCTTTTTCTCCCGAAAAGACCTTGCGGACCTCCCGTTCAGCTTTTCGCGCACCGCGTCTTGCGCCGGTCGAGCGGACGTCGGAGGCCACGACCGAGGTCGTCGCGTCGCCAGCGCGAGGCCGCTCCGTGAACTGTCGGCCCACGGACCAGAAATCGCTTGCTGCGGCGGCGATCGGATACAACTCAGCTTCTCGAACCCAACGAGGAGGGACTCGTGCATCGCATTCGTTCGATCGGTCTGCTGATCGCGCTCACCGCTTTCGGCGCCGCCTGTCACCCGACCGAAGAGGAGTTCAAGGCCAAGCAGGCCGAGGTCGACCAGCTCAAGGCCAAGCTCGGTGAGTCCGAGCAGCGGGCGGGCTCGCTGGAAGCTCGCTTGAAGGAGATGAGCGACAACAACTCCTCCCTCGCGGAGAAGCTCAACCTCGCCGGCGCCGAGAAGGGCACGCTCGAGCGCGCGCTCGAGGAGCTGCGCGCCCGTGAAAAGCAGTCGCAGGCGCGGCTCGCGGTGTTCACGGAGATGCTCAACAAGTTTCGCGCGATGATCGACAGCGGAAAGCTGCGTGTGCGCGTCGTGCGCGGCCGCATGGTGGTCGAGCTCGCGGAGAACATCTTGTTCGACTCCGGACGCGCCGATCTGAAGAAGGAAGGTCAGGAGGCGCTGGCACAGGTCGCAGCCGTGCTCGCGTCGATCGAGAACCGCGACTTCCAGGTCGCCGGCCACACCGACAACATCCCGATCAAGAGCGCGCGGTTCCCGTCCAACTGGGAGCTGTCGACGAACCGCGCGGTGGTCGTGACCAAGTGGCTGACGGACAAAGGCCTGGCCGCCAACCGCGTGTCAGCGGCGGGCTATGCCGAGACCCAGCCTGTGGCGCCGAACGACACACCCGAGGGACGACAGCAGAATCGCCGCATCGAGATCGTGCTCATGCCCAACCTGGACGAGCTGCCGGACCTCTCGAGCTTGGCTGGAAAGTAAACGTTTTCACTGCTTCTCCGGTCGGGGCACGGCAGCGAAAGCTGCCTCACCTGTCACGAACAGGCGGTTGACCACCCCCTTCTCGCCTGGTACGTTGCGCGAAAGGGCCGTGGTCTATCTCAGCTGCGCCCCAGTTTCGGAACTGACCTCGATTGCTAGTCAACTCGGGTCAGTCAGGCGAGCGAAGAAGTATCCAGGGGGCCGAGTTAGAAGCTCGGCCTTTGATGTTGGTAGTCCCGATCGCAACTCGTGCGACCGGGGCTGTTCCGTTCCAGCGTACCCCGAACATTCTCGGGAACGCCTCAGGAGATACGTCGGTCATTTCCGAGCGTATCGGCAACACAAGGGAGCTCAGATGCAGGCTCGTACCCACGACTTCAAAGTTGGCGACAAGGCGGTCTATCCCGCCCAAGGCGTAGCCGAAGTGGTCTCCATCGAAGAGAAGGACATCGCCGGCAGTCGTCAGAAGTTCTACGTGCTGCGCATCCTCGATACCGACCGCAAGATCATGGTCCCGGTGAACAATGCTCAGAACGTGGGCCTTCGGCCCCCGATCTCTGAGACGGAGATCCGCGAGATCTTCGAGATTCTTCGCGAGCGCACGATCGCGTTCGACAACCAGACCTGGAACCGCCGCTACCGCGGGTTCATGGACAAGATCAAGACCGGTTCCGTCTTCGACGTCGCCGAGGTCATGCGCGATCTCTATCGCCTGAAGGCCGAGAAGAGCCTGTCGTTCGGCGAGCGCCGCATGCTCGAGACCGCGCGCAGCCTGATCGTCAAAGAGATCGCCGTCGCGCGCAAGAAGACCGAGGCCAAGATCCAGGCCGAGATCGAGAAGATCTTCGAAGCCAACTGAGTGGGAGCTCGGGCTAGCCGCTTTTCGGCCGCGGTAGAGCTGCCCGCGGCGACACCCATAGTGTCAGAGCGGAAACAGCTTACGGCTGGGCAGGCTTCGGCTATATGCTGCCGTGGTGTTGACCGAGCTTACACTCCAGCTCACGGCGTTCCCAGAACGGGCTTGGCCGCGCTTCACGGTCGCAGATGCGACCGCCGCGCTTCCGAGCCCGTTGCGCCATGCGGTTGGAGCGTCGTCCGTTTCCGTGCTCGCCACCTGCCTCGGCTCGGCCTTTCGGCCCGGCGCAACGGTGGGCGGCGTGGT
>DASUME010000751.1:0-3571 GCA_036277895.1 Polyangiales bacterium | reverse complement strand
GGCGCACGCTGCGCCTGCCGAGCCTGCGCGAGTTCGACCCCGAGTTCTTCGGCATGACGCCGCGCGACGCCGCGCTGACCGACCCGCAGACGCGCCACCTGCTCGAGTGCAGCTGGGATGCGCTCGAGGACGCTGGCATCGACGCAGCGCGTCCCGCCGGGCCGATCGGCCTGTTCGTGGGCACGGGCCTGAGCGCGTACCTGCTCTACAACCTGCTGCCGGACCGCGAGATCCTCGAGCAGCACGGGCGCGAGAAGCTGCTGCAGCTGGGCAACGAGCGCGACTACGTCGCCGCGCGCATCGCGTATGCACTCGACCTGCGTGGTCCGGTCACCGGCGTGGCCGCTTCGTGCGCGACCGGCTCGCTGTCCGTGCACCTCGCTTGCCAGAGCTTGCTCGGGCGCGAGTGCCGGATCGCGCTCGCGGGCGCTGCCTCGATCGTGCTGCCGCACGGCACCGGCTACCTGTACGAAGAGGGCGGCATCAGCTCGCCGGACGGCGTGACGCGCACCTTCGACGCCAACGCGCAGGGCACGCTGCCCTCCAGCGGCGCCGGCGTGCTCGCGCTGATGCGCGTCGAGGACGCGGTCGCGGAGAAGCGCGCGATCTACGCGGTCGTGCTCGCGACCGCCTACAACAACGACGGCCGGCGCAAGGTGGGCTTCGCGGCGCCTTCGGTCGACGGTCCGCTGAGCGCGATCGAAGAGGCGCTCGCGGTCGCAGGCGTCGATGCGCGCTCGATCGGCTTCGTCGAGGCGCACGGCACCGGCACCGCGTTCGGCGACTCGATCGAGATCAGCGCGCTCACGCAGGCCTTTCGCCAGACCACCCCGGACGTGGGCTTCTGCGTGCTCGGCACCAACAAGCCGAACATCGGCCACACCGACGCCGCCTCGGGCGTGATGTCCGTGATCAAGGCCGCCAGCGCGCTCGACGCGCGCACGCTGCCGCCGCTGGCGAACTTCAGCGCGCCCAACCCGATGCTCGACCTCGCGTCGTCGCCGTTCCGGATCATCACGGAGCGCGCGCGCTGGGCAGGCGACCAGCCACGCCGCGCGCTGGTCAACTGCCTCGCCGTGGGAGGTAGCAACGTGCACATCGTGTTGGAGGAAGCGCCGCACGTCACCTGGGAGGCCGACGAAGCGGGCCCGCAGTTGCTCGCGCTGAGCGCGCGCACGGAAGAAGCGCTGGCGGCGACGCAGCAGCGCCTCGCCGAGCACCTCGAGCGCCATCCAGACCTGCGCCTGCGCGACGTCGCGTTCAGCCTGCGCGCGCGCCATCGCTTCGACGTGCGCAAGGGGCTGGTGGTCAGCTCACGTGAAGACGCGATCGCGCAGCTGCGCGGCGAGCCCGCGCGCGAGGCCTCGGCGGTGCCCGAGCTGATGCGCGCGATCGAGCAGGCGCGCCGCTTCAGCGAGGAGCGCGAGCCCACGTTCGAAGAGAGCAGCGACGCGCGCCACGTGCACCTGCCCACGTACCCGTACGAGCGGCGCACGCTGTGGACCGAGCCGCGCTCCACCGCGAGCGCGGCCGCCGCACTGCCCAGCCCGCGCAGCAACGAGCTGGCGCACGCGCGCGTCAAGTACGTGCCCTGCGAGCCGTCGCTCGCGCTGCCCACGGCGGGCCAGCGCTTCCTGGTGTTCGTCGACGACACCGGCTTCGGCGAGCGTGTGGTGGCGCGGCTACGCCAACACGGCTGCGACGTGATCGCGGCCCGGCTCGGCCACGGCCAGGCGCTAACGCAGATCGACGACCACAACTACCGCATCGACTGCGATCGCGGCTTCGAGGGGCCGGCCTCGTTGATCGCGGAGCTCGCCCGCAGCGACCGCTGGCCGGACACCGTCGCGCTGCTCTGGACGGTGACCACGGAGGAGCGCTTCCGCACCGCCACCAACCGCTTCCACCACGACATGGAGCGCGGCTACTTTACGTTGCTCGCGATCTGCCAGGGCCTGGCGGCGCTCGAGGAAGTCAGGCCGCTGCGCATCGTGGCCGTCACCAATGACGCGCTCGGCGCCGGCAGCGAGGCGGTCGAGTTCCCGGCCAAGACGCTGACGTTCGGTCCGATCGTCGCGCTGCCGCTGGAGCAGCCACACGTGACCGCGCTCGCGATCGACATCAACGTACCGGTCGGGCTCAAGCGCGCGCTGATCGTGCCGCAGCTGCTCTTTCGCATGCACGACAAAGCCGCTGCCGCGCTGCTGCCGGAGCTGGTCGGGCGCGGCTCCGGCGTCTACGCCCTGCGCGGCAGCCAGCTGCTGCAGCGCACGCTGGAGAGCGTGCCCGCGCGCAAGTTCGAGGGCCGCTCGCCGCCGCTGCGGCCGGGTGGTGCGTACGTGGTGCTCGGCGGCTTCGGCAACCTCGGCTTCGCGATCGCGGAGCAGCTCGCCACGCGCGCGAAGATCAAGCTGGTGCTGGTGGGGCGCACGCCGATCCCCGATCGTGCGTACTGGGATGACTGGCTGCGCGATCATCCGGCCGACGATCCAGTCAGCGAGCGCATCCAGAAGGTGCTCTTGCTGGAGGGCCGCGGCATCGAGGTGCACGCGCTCGGCGCGGACATCTGCCACCTGGAGTCGCTCGGCTCCGCGTTCAACGCCGCGCGCCGGCGCTTTGGTCAGATCCGCGGCGTGGTGCACGCGGCCGGCTCGCTGAACGAGGCGCTGTGCGGCGGCGAGTCGCTCGACGAGGCGCGCGACGCGCTGGCGGCCGAGGTGCTCGGCACGCGCGTGCTCGAGGAAGTCACGCGCCGCGACGAGCTCGACTTCGTGGTCACGCTGGGCAACGCCACCCGCTTCTCGCCGCGCGCCGGCACCTACGCGCGCAGCGCCGCGGCCGAGTTCGGCGAGGCGTTCGCGGACTTCGCGCGCGAGAAGCGCATCCGCCACTACGACCTCGGCCTGGTGCGCGACGGCGGCATGTTCGTGCGCTGGATCCGCCAGCTCGAGTCCGAGGGGCCGATCCACGATCCGCAGGTGCTCGCGGTGGTGACCGAGATCGAGCGCGGGCTGAGCACGCAGGAGGCGGCCAAGGCCGTGCTCGAGGCGCTCGGCAGCAGCACCGATCGCCAGCTCGTGATCGGGCCGGTGCCGCGCGCCTCCAGCCCGCTCAGCGCCAGCCGCACCGGCTTCAAGCGCAGCGAGCTCAAGCGCGAGTACGTGGCGCCCGAGGGCGAGCTTGAGCGCAAGCTGGCCGGCTTCTGGGCCGAGGGGCTCGGCATCGATCGCATCGGCGCCACCGACGACTTCTTCGAGCTGGGTGGGCACTCGCTGATCGCGGTGCGGCTCGGCGTGCGCATCAAGTCCGCCTGGGGCGTGACCGTGCCGCTGGCCACGTTGATCGAGTCGCCCACGGTGCGCCAGCTGGCGGCGGTGATCCAGGAGCACCTCGCGCTGCGCGGCTCCAAGGACACGCAGGTGCTGCGCGAGTGGACCACGATCGTGCCGCTGCAGCCGCGTGGCCAGCGCCCGCCGTTGTTCTGCGTGGGCGGCAAGGGCGGCAACGTGATGAACCTGCGCCACCTGGCCACGTTGCTCGGTCGTGAGCAGCCCGCGTTCGGCCTGCAGGC
>DASUME010000750.1:0-19853 GCA_036277895.1 Polyangiales bacterium | reverse complement strand
CAGCGGGTGGCGTCGGTGGCTTCGGCCGGCGCGACTTCCTGGTTGGCCTCGGCGAGCGTGCTCAGCACGTACTGCAGGGCCTGGCGCGAGGTCTCGCTCGTCTGCGGCGTGGGGCGCGCGTTCTTCAGGTAGGCCTCGATCGCGCGGTGGGTGGTCTGCAGGCCGACGGGCTCGTCCATGCGGCGCAGGTCGCCCGTGCGCGCCACCCGGTCGAGCGAGCGCGCGAGCTTGCTCAGCTCGCCGTTGACCTGGCCGGCCTCTGGGTTCTGCGAGGCCGCGGTGAGGTTCTGCGACACCGAGCCGAGCACTTCCTTGAAGCGGTCCGGATCACTCTGCTGCAGCGCGGACATGCGCTTGAGCAGATCCGCTTGCTCCGAGATGCGCACCTGCGTGCTCGTGCGCTCGGTGGCCGCCTGCTCGGCGCGCACCTGGGTAGAGCGCGCGCGGGTGACCCAGAGCTGCTCCAGCCCGGTGATCCTCGTCGTGCGCACGTCCATACCCAAATTCTAACGGCAACGACGCCGCAAAGACGAGGGCAGTTCGCATTGCAGTTCGACGGTTTTTCGATCGGCTTGAGGGCTGCCGTGCGTTCCGGTTCGCGGGGCCACAAGGAGCTGTCGTGTTTCGGCGCGGGGCGGCTGGCACGTGCGCTGCAACACAGGTCGCAGAAGGAGAAACAGAGGATGCAGAAGCTCACCGTTTGCTCGCTGATCGCGCTCAGTTCGGCACTGGCTGTCGGCGCCTGCCACAACAACCGCCGGGGGCCCCGCTACGCGGACCGCGATCACGAGGCGGAAGAGCGCCACCGCGGCCACGTGCACGACGGCGACAAGGACCACGACGAGCACAACGACGAGGCCAGAGATCCCGACGTGGGCTCGGGAATCGCGACCAAACGCGCCGTGCACGCGATCGCGAAGGCGCGCTGCGAGCGCGAGAAGCGCTGCGAGAACGTGGGCGGCGACAAGACCTACGCCTCGCTCGACGCCTGTGTGGCGAAGATCGAGAGCGAGTGGGCCGGCGACCTCAACAAGTACGAGTGCCCGCACGGCATCGTGCAGACCGAGCTCGACCAGTGCCTGGCCGACGTGCGCGCCGAAGAGTGTGGCAACCCATTCGACACGCTGTCGCGAATCGCCCAGTGCGACGCCGATGACATCTGCGACGGCGACTGAAGATGCTTCGCTAGCGAACTAGGGTAGGAACGCCCCTCGTGACCGGCACGCCGAAGGCGAGCTTCCGCGGTCGATCAGCGCGCGCGAAATTTGCTCGGCGTGACGCCGGTCCAGCGGCGGAACGCGCGCGTGAAGTTGCTCAGATCGGAGTAGCCCACCTGCTCGGCGACGTCGTGCAGCGTGAGCTTGGGCGAGCGCAGCAACACCAGCGCCCGCGCCTTGCGCGCGTCATCGAGCAGCTCGCCGAACGATGTGCCCTCCGCGAGCAGGCGCCGCTTCATGGTGCGGTCCGACATGTACAGCAGCTTGGCGACCTCGGGCATGCTGCGAAAGCCTCCCCCGTCGAGCGCGAGCAGGTTGGCCACGCGCTCCTTGAAGGTCTCGGGCGGCTTGATCGAGTCGAGCTCACGCTCCAGCTGCTCGCGCGCCAGCTGCTGCGCCGCGGGATCGGCCATCAACAGCGGCAGCTTCAGCATCTCGGTGGCGAACGTGAGCCGGTGCGCGCTGGAGTCGAAGCGCAGCGGCATCGTGATCAGGTAGCGGAAGCGCTCGAACGCGGGCGGCTCCGGGAACGTGACCGCGCCCTCCCCTTCGAGGTTACGCCCCGTGAGTGCGTTGCCGATCTGCCAGATGCCGATCAACAGCGCGCTCACGATCAGCTCCTGCGTGACGCCGAGATCGACCCGCTCTTCGATCACGAGCGAGGTCGTCTCGGGTCCCTCCCGCAGCACCAGGCTGATCGCGTTGGTCAGCGTGGGTGCGAAGCGCACCGCCACCTTGAGCGCCTCGTGCAAGGTGGGCGAGCTGAGCGCCGCGAAGCCGAGGAAGCCGTGCGCCGAGACCTTCATCTGCCAGCCTAGGTAGATGCCCAGCTCGGCCGGCCCGATGTTCGGCGCGAGGATCTCGACCACCCGCGCCAGCTGCTCCAGCGCGATGCGCGCGCCCGGCTGCGCCAGCAGCTCTTCGGTGGTGCCCAGCCCCTCCAGCACGGACTGCGCGTCGACGTTCCAGCGGCCAAGCAACCTGAGCGCGTGGAGGATGTGGATCGCCGGAATGGTCGCAGTCGAGCTCAAGGGTCACATCCTATGGCCTCTGAAGCCGATTTGCGACAGGTCCCCGCGCGCCATTCGCCAGTGATCTCGTGCCACGCAGCTTTCCTGGGCCTGCCATGAGGTGTGCGCCGGCGCCTGCGAGGACACATGGACGCGACGTCCTCAGACACGGACTAACGTCCCACTCAGCGGACACGAGCGCCTTTGGCCGAACGCAGGACGGGCCGGCCCTCGCGTGGAGGGTCGGCCCGTCGTCGTGTCAGTGAGCTCTTGCTTCGAGCTTACTTCTTGTCGCCGCTGATGCCCGCGAGCTTGTCCTTGAACAAGTCGCCGAGCGTCGCACCGGCGCGGCCCGAGGGGCCGGCCGTCTTGGCGGCGTCCTTGTTGGCCTCGGCGACGAACTTCAGCGCTTCGACCGTCTCCTCACGCTGCGCGGCGCTCTTCAGCGAGAGTGCAATGCGGCGTTCCTCGGGGTCGATGGCGATGATCTCCGCCTTGATGATGTCGCCTTCCTTCACGACCTTGCTCGGGTCGTCCACGTTCTCGTGCGAAAGCTCCGAGATGTGGATGAGACCCTCGACGCCGCGCTCCAGCTCCACGAACACGCCGAAGTCGGCGATGGAGATGACGCGGACCTCGAGCACGGTGCCCGTGGGGTACTGGTCCGGGATGCGAATCCACGGATCCTCGTACAGCTGCTTGATGCCCAGCGAGACCTTCTTCTCGTCGTGGTTGATCGAGAGGATGATCGCCTCGACCTCGTCGCCCTTGCGGTAGACGTCGGCCGGGTTGTTGATGCGCTGGGTCCAGCTGAGGTCCGACTTGTGGACCATGCCGTCGACGCCGTCTTCGATACCGATGAAGACGCCGTAGTCGGTGACGCTGCGGACCTTGCCGCGGATGATGTCACCCGGGTTGTACTGCGTCGTGAACTGCGTCCACGGATCCGGCTCGAGCTGCTTGAGGCCGAGGCTGATGCGCTTGTTGGCGACATCGACGTCGAGGACCTGGCACTCGACCTCCTGGCCGATCTCCAGGACCTTGCTCGGGTGCTTGGGCTTCTTCCACGACATCTCGCTGACGTGGATGAGACCCTCGATGCCCTGCTCCATCTCGACGAACGCACCGTAGTCGGTGATCGAGACGACCTTGCCGCGCACGCGCTTGCCCTGCGGGTAGCTCTCGCTGGCGTGGTTCCACGGGTCTTCCATGGTCTGCTTGAGACCGAGGGAGACGCGCTCCGTCTCGGGGTTGTACTTGAGGACCTTGACGGTGACCTCATCGCCAACGTTGAACACCTCGGACGGGTGGTTGACGCGGCCCCAAGACATGTCCGTGATGTGCAGCAGGCCGTCGATGCCGCCGAGGTCCACGAACGCACCGTACTCGGTGATGTTCTTGATGACGCCGGTGACGACCATGCCCTCTTCGAGGTTCTGCAGCGTGCGAGCCTTGAGCTCGTCGCGCTCCTTCTCGAGCAGGACGCGGCGCGACAGCACGATGTTGCCGCGCTTCTTGTTGAACTTGATGACCTTGAACTGATAGGTCTGGCCGATCAGCTTGTCCAAGTTGCGGATCGGGCGGAGGTCCACCTGCGAGCCGGGCAAGAACGCCTTCACGCCACCACGGATGGTGACGCTGAGGCCGCCCTTGACGCGTGCGGTGATGGTGCCCTCGATCAGCTCATCGCGCTCGCAGGCGGCGCTGATCTCGTCCCACACCTTGAGCTTGTCCGCCTTCTCCTTCGAGAGCGAGACCAAGCCGTCGTCGTTTTCCTTCGACTCGACGAGCACGTCGACGGTGTCGCCGACCTGCACAGCCGGGGCCCCGCCCGCGCTGGCAAACTCGTGCATCGGAATCAGGCCCTCGGACTTGTAGCCGATGTCGACGACTACGGAGTCCTTGTTGAGCTTGATCACGGTACCGGTGACGATGTCACCGTCCTTCAGACTATCGGCCTGCGCTAGCGAGGCCTCGAAAAGTGCGGCAAAGCTGCCCGGTGCCGGGCTCGCGCTCTGCGCACTCGTAGATACGGTTGCGCTCATTCTTGGTTTTTCGATCGCACCCAGGAGTCCGTCGCGGCACGAGCCGAGGCTCGTCTCCCGCGGTCGCCCCTGGGTGGCCCCTCGAAGGATGGGCAGGAGAAGGCGCGGCGCGGGAAGCGCGAGAGGTAGCACGGCTCGCGAGTTCGTCCACTCGGGCCCGGCCGTGGTCGATCGGGCCCTGATCCTGGTCAGTCCAGTCTACATGCGTGGCTTGCGAGCTAGCGCACGCCTCCGCATGGTTGCCCAAGCCCCCGCTTGATTCGCATTCGGGGACATGGACCTTCCTGCCGAGGTGCTCGTGCATCGTACTTTATTGGCTCATTTGAAGTGCTTGGTCGTGCTGCTCCCGGCCCTCGCGTCGGTCGTCGCCCTGCCGCGTACGGGACATGCCATCGGCTTCGAGCTCACCACGCCGGGCGCCCGTGAGGCCGGTCGCTCCGGTGCCAGCGTGGTCGGTGCCGACAACGCGATGGCACTCTTCTACAACCCGGCCACGCTGCTGAACGCCAAGGCGTTCACCGACACCGCGGTCGCGCTCCACAACAGCTGGACCGACGTCTGCTTCACGCGCCGCGCGGTGATCGAAGACGCAGGCGGCGGACGTACTGGCGGCAGCGAGTTCCCCGAGATCTGCGGCGACGACAAGACCGCGATCATCCCGATCGGCGCCTCGGTGTTCCGCTTCAACGACGAGTTCGCGATCTCGTACGGCGTGTACTCGCCGGCCGCCGTGGGCCGCGACAACAAGTTCGGCAGCCAGCTGCGCGGCACGCCGAACGGCACCGTGCCGACCTCGGCCGCGTCACTCTCGCCGTCGCGTTACCTGCTCATGAAAGAGAGCATCCTGCAGACGTTCCCCACCGTCGGCGTGGCCTGGGCGCCGCTCAAGCAGCTCAAGCTGGGCGCGAGCTTCGGCTGGGGCTTCACCAAGTTCAACTTCAGCACAGCCTCCTACTCGCGCGCGGTCGCGCCGCCGGTGCTCGGCATGGAGGTCGGCGGCATGTCGGACGTCGGCACCTACGTGAAGGGCAAGGACACGTTCACGCCGCGCGTGAACGTGGGTGTCTGGGGCAAGCCGGTCGAGCGCATCCCGCTCGAGCTCGGCCTGCAGTTCGTGTGGACCGGGGACGTGGACACCGACAAGGCCGACCTGCGCCTGCGCAACCTCTACACCGAGTACTATCCGGCGGCGCTCTCCTCGGGCTTTCAGCAGCCCGCACTCGACGCGCGCTTCAAGGACACCGGCGCGAAGGTGCCGCAGAACGCCGTGCTCTCGGGCGGCATTCGCTACGCGAAGAAGCTCGGCGCGCCGGTCGGCAAGTTCGGCGATCGCATGGGCACGGAGCGCTTCGACATCGAGCTCGACTACGTGATGACCTTCGCGCGCCTCGACTCGGTCGACGTCACGCCGCCTGCGAACGCTTCCGTGGTGGTGCCCTCGCCTTCGCCGCTGGTGCAGGCGCAGACGCTCGAGCTGCCCGACCGCATCAACCTCGAGCACAACTGGCGCAACCAGTACGGCATCCGGATCGGCGGCGACTACAACATCCTGCCCAACCTGCTCGCAGTGCGCGCAGGCTACGCGTTCGAGAGCAACGGCGTCGACCCGGGCTACGCGCAGCTCGACTTCACGCCGTTCAAGCGCTTCAGCGTCTCTTTCGGCGCGACCGTGCGCATCCTCGATCTGATCGACGTCTCGGCGTCGTACGTGCAGTTCTTCATCCCGGACGTCGAGAACAGCGTCGCGGACGCCGGCGTGCGCCGCAACGTGAGCGGCATGCCGCGCGCGGGCGAGGACGAGCTCGCGAACGCGGGCAAGATCGCGCAGACCGCGCAGTCGTTCATCGTCGAGGTCGGCGTGCACCTCTGACGATGCCCGAGCATCAGTCGAAGTAGACCTGCGCGAAGGTGTTGAACAGGCTGATGTACTGGGTGTACTTGCCGTCCGCGCTGGGCATGTTGCCGGGCGGCATCAGCGTGTCCAGCGTGCTCTTGCCGGTGGTGTCGCGCGGCAGGAAGTACATGCCGGTGTACGCGATCGACAGCGCCCAGCGCTTGCCGAAGCGATAGCGGCCGCCGACCTGGTAGTTGACGTCGGTACCGAGCGGGTACGTGGGCTCCAGCATCGAGTCCGGGACCGGGTTGCCGTCCCAGCCCAGGCTGCCGAGCAGCTCCCAGCCGCCCTTGAAGTAATACGAGCCGCCGAGCCGCAGCGACAGGGCGTCCTTCCAGTTGCGCGCGCTGCTGCTGATCAGGGTCTCGCGCACGGACTCGCTCGCCGAGCCGTCCTTGTTGATCGTGCAGGCGGCGCCGCGCTGCGACACGCACTGGTTGTCGAACACGCTCCAGCGCGCGTAGTCGCCCGAGAGCCGCAGCTCATAGCTCGGCTCGCGGAAGCGCAGCGCGAAGCGGATGAAGTCCGGCAACGTCTGGTGCAGGTCGGCGTCCACGCTGCTGACGGTGCCGAAGTTGGTGCGGACCTTCCCCTTGAGCGTCATGCCGTCATACATGCCGGGCGGCGCCTGGTACGAGACGCCGAGCCACAGCTTGTTGCGCAAGATCTCCCACATCGCACCGACCGCGAAGCTGCCCATCCAGCCGCTGCCCTTGATGTGGATGCGGCCCTCGTTGGCGAGCGCGTCATCGAGCTGCAGCGTGGTGGCGCGCGTCAGGTCGAGGGTGCTGTAGATCAGGTTGGCGGAGGCGCCGAGGCTGAGCCCGATCTTGCGGAAGTTGTAGCCCGCGCCGGCGGACAGATAGATCGTCTGCGACGTGCCCGAGATCACGTGCCAGCGCGCGCGTCCGTCCTGCGCACCGGGGTACTTCTCGTTGCCGCGAAAGGAGTTGTTGCCGTCCCAGTGCGCCGAGCCCGCGAACGGCGCGACGGCGGCGAGGCCGATGCCGAGGTCCCCGATCCGAAAGCTGGCCGCCAGCGCGGGTCCGACGAGCACGTCGGTGAGCGAGCTCTTGCCCAGGTTGGCACCTCGGCCATCGCGCGGCTCGGCGACCGTGGTGTCCGTGCGATCGTAGCTCGCGCTGCGGATCGCGGTGATCACGTCGAGCGCGAGCTCGCCCTTGCGCGTCAGGCTGAGCGCGGCCGGGTTGTAGTATGTCGCGTACGGCGTGGGCGCCGCGGCGTGGGCCTGGTCGCTGCCGAAGCGCGCGACGTCGAAGCCGGACGCGGAGGCGTGCGAGGCGAACAGCAAGCACGCGAGCGTGGCGATACGGAGCTTCACAGGGGCCTCGCGGGGGTCATGTCGCAATCGATCACCACGGGCGGCAGCGCGTCGGGGTCGACGATGCGCGTGGCCGCGAAGGTGCTGCCGTCGATCGGCATCGGCAGCGGCGAGATCGCGCGGCCATTGACCTGACCGCACCAGAAGGTCACGCGGCCCTCGTCGTCGCGCACGGCGCTGGCCACGCTGCCGAGGAACGAGAGCTCCGAGGTGGCCGGCACGGGCAGGATCGGGTTGGCCGGCCCGGCGACCATGAACGTCTGCGGCGGCGACTCGAAGCAGCCGTTGGGCTCGACCGTGAAGGACTGCGGCTCCGAGGCCTCGCCCGCCGGCGTCTTGCGATCACTCGCCAGCAGCGGCGTCGCGCTCATCGTGATCTGGTAGCTGCCGTCCTCGCGCGCGACCTCGACGTCGAGCAGGTACACGAACGGGGTCTCGCGGCCGAGGATGGTGGAGACGCTGAGCAGGAACTGGCCCGACAGCTGCTCGGGCTCGGGCAGCTCGCCCTCCGCGCTCTCGCAGCTGAGCATGCCCGCATCCGTGGTGCGGGTCCCGGCGCGACGCGTGAAGGCATCGAACTCGCCACCCGGGTCAGGGCAGCCGGTCAACCACAGCGCCGCGAGCGAGAGCGCGCATGCGCGTACAGAGCGGGGGGACATGGATTCTCCGCGGAAGCCTGTGTGGTCGCAAATGCAAATATTCCGAATCACACGGCTTTTCACCCGAACCCTACACGCGCGAGCGCACGCTGCAAGGTCTTCGCCGAAAGCTTTTGCGGCTTGGTACGCTGGCACGCAGTGGGGAGCCTCGACGCGCGGCGCTGGACGCCTTTCGCAGCCGCGTTGCTGCCGCTGGTGATCTACGTCTGGACGGCGGCCGGTCACGGCTACTGGCTCGACAGCGCCGAGTTCACCGCCGCTGCCGTCGAGCTCGACATCCCGCATCCGCCCGGGCATCCGCTGTTCGGGCTCTGGAGCCAGCCGTTCTGCTGGCTGCCGCTCGGTCCGCTGCCGTTCCGTGTCGCGGTGGGGCAAGCGGTGGCGGCGGCGATCGCGCTCGGGTTCGTGTGCCGTGCGCTGCTCCACGAGGGCGCCTACCTCGCGCTGGCCGCGAGCTGGCTGCTCGCCGGTTGCTACGGCTTCTGGTTTCAGGCGGTGCGCGCGGAGGTGTACGCGCTGGAGGCGATGCTGGTGTGCATCGCGTTCGAGCGCGTGGCCGCCTGGGCGCACGAGCGCACGAACACGCGCGCGCTGTACGGCGCCTGCTTCGCGCTCGGCCTCGGGCTCGCCAACCACCACTTCATCGCGGTGCTCGCGATGCCGGTGCTCGCGTGGCCTGCCTACGACGCCTTCCGGCAGCATGGCTGGCGTGCGCTCGCGCTGTGCACTGCGCTCGGCGCCAGCGGACTCGTTACGTATGCGTACCTTCCCTTGCGCGCGCTGGCGGAGCCACCGATGGACCTGGGTGACCCGCGCACCTGGCAGGACTTCTGGTGGGTGATCAGCGCGCAGGTGTACGCGCGCAAGATCGGTGGCGGCGCGCTGCAGCCGCTCGGCGAGCGCTTCGCGGACCTGGCGGTGATCCTGTACGAGCAGCTCGGCCTGCTGGTGCTGGCTTCCCTGCTCGGCGGCTACGTGCTGCTGCGCCAGCGCCGCAGCTGGCCACTCGCCTACCTGTGGTGGACCGCGGCGCTGATCAGCCTGTGCGGGCGCGCGTGGCTGAATGAGGTGCGCGCGAACCCGGACGTGCTCGGCTACATGATCCCCGGCTTCGTCGCGCTGGTTGCGCTGGCCGCGCGCGGCGTGGCGGTGTTTGGGCGCGCGCGCTGGACGGCGGTGCTGCCGGTGCTGGCGTTGGCCACGTTCTGGCTGCACAGGGACGCTTCGCTGCACGCGTTTGCCGCCACCGATGCGTTCGACGAGCTACGCCGGCGCCGCTTGCCGGCCGCGAGCGTGCTGATCCTGACCACGCCGGAGACGGTCTTCCGACACTGGGAAGGCGAAGCCGTGGAGCAGCTGCGCGCCGATGTCACGATGCTGCCCTTGCCGTTCCTCGGCTACGGCGGCAGCGATCGCGTGTGGCTGCGGCGTGACCCTTCCCTGCGGGCGGTGGTCGAGGCGTACGCACGGACCGGTGCGCTCGCGCCGGACGCGCTGCGTGCGCTCGCGCGCGAGCGACCGGTGTTCGTCGAGCTCGACAGCTCCACCACGCTGTCGCTGTACCCGCACGTCAGCCCTGCGGGCTTGCTGTATCGTGTAGACGGTCGGCATCCCGCGCTGGCGACGGTCGATGCGCGCGATGCCGAGTCGGCCAAGCAGCTGCTGTGGGCGCACTACGTGCGAACGCTCTTCTTCGCCGCGCGCGGTGACCGAGCGCGCGCGCTCGACGCAGCGCAGCATGGGCTCGGCTACGCGCCGCGTGCGCGCGAGCTGCGTGCGCTGACCGAGGCGCTCTCGCGCGGGGCCCCGCTCGACCTGCGCTCCTTCCTGGTCGGGCAGAAGTAGCGGTCCAAGCTGTGATCACCAACACGAAGGCCTTGACCACCGGGGGGCCGCGTCCACGTTGGGCGAGGCGGGCGGGCGTGCTAGTTCACGGGTCGCTTTTCTTCGAGGGTGGTGATGGTTTCTCAAGCAGGTGCAGGGCGCGACGTTCTGGTCGTGGAAGACGACGACGACACGCGCGAGTTGGTGCGCGGGTGGCTGGTCGAGCTCGGCTTCGACGTGCGCACCGCGGTCGAGGGACGCGCGGGCATCGCCGCCGCGTGCGAGCAGCCCACGGTCGCGCTGGTCGACATCGGCCTGCCCGGGGTCGACGGCTACGAGGTGGTGCGCACGGTGCGCGAGAAGGTCGGTCGCAAGATCTACATGGTCGCGATCACCGGCTTCACGTCGCCCTCGGACGTCGCCAAGTGCCTGGAGAGCGGCTACGACGCCTACCTCGCCAAGCCGCTCAACAAAGACGCCCTCAAGCGCGTGCTCAACCGACGCTGAACGAGCGCCGGGCCGCTACGCGCCCTCTGGGCGCTGGCGCCTCGGCTCTCACATCACGTAGACGGGCACGCAGCCGAACTCGACGATCACGCTGGTCTTGCGCGAGGTCTTGAACTCGTCGCACTCGGCGCCGTGCAGGTCGATGATCGTCTGCTCGGCGTCCTTCCAGTTCCAGCCGTTGTCGACGCCCATGGTCTGCTTGGGGACCAGCGCCCCGTTCAAGTACAGGTTCGCCAGGTCCTTGTCGGCGTCCGCCGGCAGGTTCGCCACGGTGATCTCGCAGCTGGAGAGCCGGTCGGACAGCTCGGCGAGGGCCGCGTTCAGGTCCGTCTCGTCCTTGGCATCGATGTACGGCACTTGGTTCGGATCCGCGGGATCGCTGCGCGCGGTGCCGCCGTTGGCGGCGATCGCGCGCAGCTGCGCGTCCTGTTCCGGCGTCTTGCCGGTGGCCGAGCCGAAGCGCACCACGTACGTCTTGACTCCCCGGTCGAGCAGCGACTTGGCCGCCGCGCCGAGCCGAGAGACCGTCTCCTCCTGGCTACCGCCCGCGCAGTTGTCGCCGCCGTCCGTGAGCATGACGACCGCGCCGAGCACGTCGGGCTCCACGAGTCGACCGGGATTCGCTGCGATGTTCTCGATCGCGCTCACGACCGGACTCAGGCCGAAGGGCAGCTTCTCCAGCATCGTGCTGATGATCTCGATCTGCGAGCCCTGCCTGGGTGCGATCTCGGGCATCGTCGCCACGTCGCAGTTGAGCTGAGCCTGCGTCTTGCTCGGGAACAGCTGCAGGCCGGACTCGACGTCGTCGTTGATCGGCTCGACCAACGACTGGCCGAGCACGTGCTGCACGGTCTCCCAGAACGTGTACGACGTGCGGGTTGGCTGGCCCACCGTGAGCAGGCAGTCGAAGGTGCCGTCGGCGCACTCGATGCGTGAGGCGCTGGCATCGAGCGCGTACAGCACGGCGCGCGGCTTGGTCTGCACCTCGACCGCGGCGCTGCCGCAGGTCTGGGTGGCGCACGTCTTCTGTGACGTGAGCTCGGAGCCCGCGCGCACCGCCTGGCATGCGTCTCCGAACAGCTCCAGCTGATGGATGTCTCCGCCGACGAAGTTCCAGCCGTTGCTGTTGGTGCGATCGCGCTGCACCTGGGCGCCGTTGATGGTGAAGGAGAGCTCGAAGGGGTTGATCGCCGTGCTGCCGGCCGTGCTGGGGATCGCGAAGCGGCAGCTGCGAACGCGTGTTCCCACCTGGTCGAGCACGGCCGCAAATTGCTCTGGGTTCTCCACCCGCGGCACCTCGGCCAGGCCCGTGCCTCCGAACTTCAACAGCGTACCGAGCGCCGCGAAGTTCGTGGTCGGCGGGGTGGTGAAGTTCGAGCCGTTCCAGCTGGCGGCGCTGGCGGCGTCGAAGCCGATCGGCAGCACGCGGATGTTGCGCTTGCCCAGCTCGACCGCGATCTTCTCGTACGCCAGGAGCTTGTCCTGCTCGTTGACGAACATCGAGCCGAAGCAGTTGTCGTTGCCGTCCGAGAGCAGGATCAAGTAGTTCGTCCGCGTAGGATCGGCGAGCTTGGTGACGTTCTCGACGTAGTAGTTCAGCGGCTCGATCACGGGCGAGGTCTCCCAGACACCGCCCAGGAAGCCCGGGCCCGGAGGCGCCGCACCGAGGGAGTCGGTCAGCTGCTGAGCCGGGTTGGGCCCGACGTCGACGAACACTTGCTTCGTGCCGCCGCACCAGTTGGCCTTGTCGCGCAGCTGGTCGAAGTTCTCGGGCAGCTCGCCCCAGAACACCTGCACGCCGAACTGCGACTCCGGGTGGGCAGCGCGCAGCTGCGAGACCGAGTCCTTGATGCGCTGCCAGTGCGGCGCCATCGAGGCGGAGCCGTCGATCGCGAGCATCACGTTCACGCCCACCGTATCGAGATCGATGGGCGCGTTCCCGCACGTGTTCTTGGGCCCGGCGTCGGGCTTGGTCGCGTCTTTGCAAAACGGGTTGGACGGCGGGCAGCTGTCGATCGCCCCGTCCCTCTTGCCGCCGTCGACGCGTGCCATCGGCTCTCCGCCATCTCCCGGGTCACCCCCCTGCGTTCGGTCCGCGCCGCACGCGAGCAGACCGACCAGAACCAGAGCGCCCCATCCACGATCCCCGGATACCCACATGCCCGAGCCATGTCCGGTCGAGGTCGGTTTTGTCAGAGCTCGCTATCGACCCTGCTGCAGGCGGCGCAGATGGATGGAGCCGGGATAGCGAGCGCGGAAGCTGCGCAGGCGGGCCTCCGCCTCGTCATTGCGCCCTAGCGCACGGAGGGCCTCGACCGCGAGCACCTCGCGCTCGGGAGCGAGCTGGCCGTTCGCGAACCGGCCGGCGTGCTCGTTCAGCAGTGCCAGCGCCGCCAGGGGATCGCGGCGGATCTTCACGCGCGCTTCCCAGAGCAAGCTGAATTCGTCGGGCGGCGGCGCCACTCTCTGGGCCGGCTGCGGCTCGGCCGGAGCCGGTTCCGAAGCGCGCTCCGGCGCAGCGACCGGCTCCGGCTCCACGACCACGGGCTCGGCGATCGCAGGCTCGACGGCGGGCAGGGCCACGCGCGCGCGCTTGTGACCGCTGTAGCGACGACGCACCGGCTCTCCCGGGACCTCGACGGGGAGCTCGGTGCTCGGAGCGAGCTCGACCGGTGCCTTGGCGACTTCGACCGCGGCTTGCACGGGGGCCGCCACCTGGGGCGCGGCCACGCGCGGCGCGACGTCTTCGTGGACCCATGCGCGCTGCATCAGATATGCCGTGCCCCCGAGCGCCAGCAGCGCGGCCAACGCCCGCGCCGCCAGCAGCTTGCCGCTCGTGCGCGCGGCCTCGGCCACCGGCACGCTCAGCCCGGGCGCCGCGTCCATGTACGGCGCGAGGCCGCTCGCCACGCGCTCCAGCGTGCCGCGGCCCGGGCCCTCACGGCCGAGCGCGCGCAGCACCGCGCGCAGCTCCTCCGGCGTGTCCGGCCGCGCGTCGAGCGGAGGCGGCGGATCGATCTCTCTCATACGCCTTCCTCCTTTCGTCGTTCGTTGGCCAGCTCGGCCAGGATCTTGGCGCGCCCCGCGCGCAGGCGCGAGTACGCCGTGTACAGCGGACAGCCGAGCGCGTCGGCCACTTGCTGCATCGGGATGTGTTCGATCTCGTACAGCACGAACACCTCGCGCTGCTCTTCGGGCAGCGCCGAGAGCAGCCTGTGCCCGAGCTCGAGGGCCTCGCGCTCCTCGACGCGCACCAGCTGCGTGGGTGGGCTGCGCCGCTCGGGCATGTCGCCGCTCAAGTCTTCGCGCCGGCGCCGCACGCTGCGTCGCTGGGTCTGCGCCACCCGACGGCAGATCGAGTAGAGCCAGGCGCGCGCACGGTCGCGCTCCTCGTACTCGTCCAGCCGGCGATACACCACCAGGAACACCTCCTGGAGGAGGTCGTCCACGTCGGCCTCCGCCACGCCGAGACGGCGCAAGCTGCGCCACACGAACGAGGCGTTCTCGTCGAACAGCTGCCGCAACCGAGGCGGGTGCTCGGTTGGCGTATCGCGCTCGCGGGCCGTTGCCTTCACCTCGCTCTCCGTTCTCTCGGCCATGACCTCACTGCCCGCCGGTTGTCATCGCGACGCGAAAAATTGCGCCCACGGGGCTCGCGCGATGGACGGCAACCTGCACGGTGTCCGCGCGCTCGAAGTACAGCTGTGGCCGCGAGAGCGCGAACAGCGGGCCGCCGGAGGCCCACACGCCGAGCTTGCCGGCGCGCCACGAGCCGACCAGCTCGGTCAGCAAGTCGGCGAACGGCAAGGTCTTGCTGGCGCTCTGCGAGAGCCCGCGCGCGGACGCGAACACGCCGCCCGCCTGCGCGCCGACGCACAGCCAGAGCGCGAGCTGGCTGCCGCCGCCGAGCCGGGGACACAGCGAGAACGCGCCGTCGACCGCCTGCAGCTGCGCGCCGCTACCGCGCGCGGTCTCGGCCAGCACCGGCCACCAGTAGTGGCTCTGCATGCGAATGCGTAGCCACGACGCCGGCGCGATCAGCGCGAGCAGCCCCACGCCGCCGGTGGTACGCGGCATCAGGTGGGTGTTGCCCGCGAGCTCGACGCCGAGTCCGAACGGGATGTGGCGGCGAGTGGGGATCGGCTGCTCGAGCAGCAGCGCGAGCACCATCGCCAGCGGGCGGCGCAGCGACGCGCAGTCGTCCGAGCCCGCGCGCAGCTCGCGCGTGCCGATCGGCGTGCCGTCGGCGGTGTGCGCCTCGATCTGCGCCGCCACGCCGAGCTCGGCGCGCTCGATGCGGCCGACGAGGCGCACCTCGGCCGCCTCCGGATCGGACACGAAGCGCTGGCCCGTCAGCTGCTCGACGTCCGCGCTCAGCGTGGCGCCGTTGGGGCACATGCTGCCCACGGGTGCACTCCACTTCAGGTGCACGCTCTGCGCTTGCGCGGTGCAAGGCAGGGCGAGCGCGAACAGCCACCAGAGCCTCACGGACAGCCCGCGACCGGCTGGAGGTTGTCGACGACCATCACCGACGACGTCAGCGGCGCCGAGCCATCGGTCCACGCCTCCAGGACCAGGCGATCCATGTACTGCTGCGGGGCCATCGTGACGCAGTAGCTCTGCCACTCCATGCCGAGCGAAGGCGAGACCCAGAGCAGCTCGCGCGTCAGGCAGTTGGCGCTGACGCCGCCCGAGACCGCGAGGAAGATGCGCTCCTTGTTGTCGCCGGTGGCGTTGCTGATGTCGAGCTTGCGCGCGTCGATCGTGAAGTAACGCAGCTCGCCGCCGCGCACGGGCTCGCACAGCGCCTGCGAGGTTTGATCGTTCTCCTGCAGCCCGACGAAGGTGACGCCGTCCGTCGGCGCGGGCACCTTGGTGACCCACTGCACGACGCTGTCGTTGAGCACGTGTGGGAAGTTCGGCCGCGAGGGATTGGTGCAGTCGCTCCAGGGCGGCACGTCGAACACCATGCCGGTGTTGACCGCGACCTTGCCCTCGAACGAGCCGTTCTCGATGCACAGCCGCGGCACACTCGCGTCGACGCAGGCACGCTCGGGCAGGCCGAGGCGCACTGCATAGGGCGCCGAGCTGCGGCCGCTCGCATCGTGCGCGACGACTTCGTAGACCTCCACGCCGTCGTCCATGCAGACGACGCGGCTCGGCAGCTTGTTGCCGTCCTCCCACTCGAACGTGTACGGCGCCGTGCCGTTGTCCGCACGCACGCTGAGCTCGACGCAGCTGCCGCAGCCCGCGTCGGGCGCGCCCAGCGTGACCACGACGTTGAGCAGCGAGCCACCGCCGTCGAGCGCACCCGCGGCGTCGAAGTCGCGATCGCCTAGCGGCTCTTCGTCGCCGAGGCGCACCGAGCCACAGCCGACCAACAGCGGCAGCGCGAGCAGGGGGAGACGCATGCAGGTCTCGCTTCTATCGCATGCGCATGCATCCGGGCGCGATCTCGAGCTTTCCCTACGTACCCGAAAACTTATCAGCCCTGCCCGCGCTGGTCAGCCGCGTCAATGATTGGCATGCTGACCCCGATCCGCTCACACAACGGTGCCCGTGCTGCGTCCGCTCTCGCTCTTCTTGGTGCTCTGCCTCGCTGCGCCCGCGCACGCGGACGACTGGTGGGGCCGCGACAAGTCCCTGCACTTCGGGATCTCGATCGTGCTCGGGGCGGGCGGTTACGCCGGCTCCGCGCCGCTCGTGCGCCCGCGCTGGGCCCGGGCCGCGATCGGCGGCGGCTTCGCGGTCGGCGTGGGCGGCGCCAAGGAGCTCTGGGACATCCGCCACGGCGACCCGTCATGGCGCGACTTCACCTGGGACGTCGCGGGCAGCGCCGTGGGCGTCACGGTCTCTTCCCTGCTCGACCTCGCGCTCACGTCCCCGCGGCCGATCGGAGCGTCGCCGCCGGTGGCGCCGGGCCCGCTGCGCTAGCGCGCGGCGAGCTTCGCGCGCACGATGCCCTCGAGCTCGTTGACCACCTGCTCGAGCTGCAGGTTGCTGGTGTCGAGCAGGATCGCGTCGTCGGCGGGCTTGAGCGGCGCCACGTCGCGCTCGCTGTCGCGGCGGTCGCGCTCGCGGATGTCGGTCAGCACGTCGTTGTATGCGGCGTCGTGTCCCAGCTTGATCAGCTCGTCGTGGCGGCGCTGGGCGCGGGCGTCGTCGCTCGCGGTGAGGAACACCTTCACCTCGGCGTCGGGGAACACCACGGTGCCGATGTCACGCCCCTCGAGCACCACGCCGCCGTCCGCGCCGAGCCGGCGCTGCAAGCCGAGCAATGCTGCCCGCACCTCACGATGGCGTGACACGCGCGAAGCGCCGTCCGAGATCGCAGGCGTCCGGATCTCGCCGGCGCGGTCGACGCCGTCGATGGTGAGCCGCCCACTCGGTCGCTCGAAGCCGAGCGCGAGCCCATCCACCAGCGCACCCAGCGCCGGCCCATCGTCCCAGCTGACGCCACGTTCTTGCGAGGCGAGCGCCACGCCGCGATACAGCGCACCCGTGTCGACGAGCACGTAGCCGAGCCGTCCGGCGAGCATACGCGCGGCCGTGCTCTTGCCAGCGCCCGCCGGCCCATCGAGGGCCACCACGACTCTTCCCAGCTCGCTCATGCTTCCTCGCGCGTCACGTCCGCACCCAGCGTCTGGAGCGCGGATAGCACGCCAGGGTACCGCGCATCGAGGCGCTCGACGCCCTCGATCACGGTCTCGCCCTCGGCGACCAGACCGAGGATGCAGCCGAGCAGCGCCTGCTCGGGCGCGCCGTCGATCAGCGCGCCGCGCAGCGCGCTGGGCGGGTCCACCTCGAGGCCGTCCTCGTAGGTGGTACAGCTCACGCCGAACAGGGCGAGCGTGTCGCGCAGCGCATTGATCGCGTCGGGCGTACGCGCACGCAGCGAGGTCACGTCGCGGATCGAGATCCGGTCCGCCGCGACGACGGCCAGCGCCGCCAGCGCGGGCACCTCGTCGAGCAAGCCGAAGGCACGCTCGCCGCCCACGCGCACGCGCGTGATCTTCGAGCTCGCAGCACGCACGTCGCCGAGCGGCTCGTTGCCCGCGCAGTCGCCCTTGGGCGTGGCCTTCACGCGCGCACCGGTGCCGCCGAGCGCGCTCAGCCAGTGCGTGCGCGTGGGGTTCAGGCCCACGCTCTCGACCGTCAGATCGCTGCCCGGTACGATCATCGCGGCGGCGAGCAGGTGCGCGGCGATCGTGAAGTCGCCGGGCAGCTGCCACTGGAAGCCCGCCCACCGCGGCTCGCTCTCGCTGGTGTCGAGCAACGTCATGCCGGCCGCGGTCGACAGCGGCAGCCCGAGCGCGACCAGCGCACGCTCGGCGTGATCGCGCGACAACATGCCCTCGCGGATCGCGGTCACGCCGCGCGCGTACAGGCCGCTGACCAGCAGCCCGAGCTTGGTGCTCGCGTCGCCCGTGGGGATGTCGATCTCCACGCTTTCCAGCAGCTCGTCTGCGAGCAGCGGCGCCACCGAGACCGGCGGCCGGATGTCGGTCTCGCTCGCCTTGCCCGCCAGGTGCGCACCGCGCGCGCGCAGCGGCGCGATCAAGGTGCGCAGCGAGCTGTCCGGCCCGGTGATGCGCGTGCCGAACGTCTGCCCCGCGAGCAACGACGTCAGCAAGATCAGGGCGGGCTCGGAGTCCTTCGCGTCGAGTGCGCCCGTGGGAATGCGTAGCCCACGCAGCCCGACGCCTTGAATCTGCGAGCCGATGCGCACGCCCATCGCGCTCAGGGCCGCGCTCAGCGAGGCGTGCCGCGCGTCGAGCCCTTCGATCGTCGACGTACCGTGCGCGAGCGCCGCCCAGACCAGCGCCTGCTGGCCGATCTGGAGATCGCTCGCTACGCGAACCCGCCCACGCAGCGGCTTGCCCGGACGGATGCGCGCGCGTATCATTCTTCGGACGACGTGTGCGCAGGCCCCTTGGCCACGCTGAGCATGCGGTGAAGCCGATCGACCGCCGCGTTGAAGTCGACCTCGGGCACCGCGCCACGCACGAACACGAAGTGTTGATCGCCGGAGACGCGCATGCGGCTGACCATGCCGCCGAGCCCGAGCATGCGCACGAACATGTTGTTGGCGATCGAGCCGAGCTTCTCGCGCGTGGCCGTCTCCAGCGCCTGCGCGCGCTCGTCATCCGTGGTCTCCGCGACCGCGACGATCCGGTAGTCGGCGGTGATCTCCACGCTGAAGCCGAGCCGCTTGGCGTCCTGCGTGAACTGGCCGAGGCCGTACTGCTCGGCGTGCTGGTCGAGCATCGCGCGGCCCTTGCCCTCCGGGTCCTCGGCCATCAGCGCCACGTGCGCCACGGGCAGCGCGACGCGATCGGCGAGCGTCTTGTACAGCGCTGCGTCCTTGACGGGCGTGCCCGGTCCGGCGACGGCGCGATCGGCCACCTGCATCACGCGGTCGGGCGTACAGACGATGATCAGCGACTCGTCGACCTGCGTCCAGAGCGAGTCCGGGCGGCGGTAGAAGGTCAGGATGCCGTGGCGCTCACGCGGTGTGTTGTCTTGCTTGGCGAGCGCGCTCAGCTCCAGCAGCGAGAACGTGCCCTCCAGCGCGGCGACGTACGACAGGTTGTCGACCGTCTGGCCGGTGCCGCCGAAGGTGAGCCGGTCGACCTTGTCGAGCGGCACCCAGGCGTCGATGCGCTGCTCCTTCTCGACCTCGGCCCAGAGCGGCCAGAGCTGCGTCTTGCGCAGGTCCGTCAGCGCCACCTTGCCCACGATCGTGCTGTCCGCAGGCAGCCACGCCCACGGGTCGAGCGGCGGCTTGGGCAGCTCCCTCGGCGTCTCGGACGGCCTCCCGCAAGCCAACAACATCATCACAGCAACGGCCCAGGCTGTACGCATCAAGTCCCCCGCAGCTCGCGCATGGTGGTCAGCAGTCGATCGTTCTCGGCCTCGCTGCCGATCGTGATCCGCAGCCAATCGGCGATCGGCGGCGGCATGGGACGCGTGATCACGCCGCGCTGCAGCAGCGCATCGCCGAGCTCGGCGGCGCGGACGAGCAGGAAATTGGTCTGGCTGGGCGCTATCTCCAGCCCCAGCACCGCCAGGCCCTCGCGCACGCGCGCACGCTCGCGGCTGTTGTGGCTCAGATAGCGCCGCAGGTGCGCCTGATCGGCGAGTGCCGCCTCGGCCGCCGCCAGCGCGACGTTGTTGACGTTGAACGGCGCGCGCAGGCGCTCCAGGTAGCCGATCAACGCCGGCGTCCCGATCCCGTAGCCGACGCGGAAGCCGGCCAGGCCGTACGCTTTGGAGAACGTGCGCAACACGAGGGTGTGCTCGTGAAGCTCGCGCAGTTGCAGCGCGGACGCAAACTCCGGCGCGTCGGCGAACT
>DASUME010000749.1:0-12249 GCA_036277895.1 Polyangiales bacterium | reverse complement strand
TCACCCATGCTGCAGCGCCTGACCGCGGGCTGCCCCAAGAGCGAGCTGCGCATCATCCGAAACTTCAGCTACCGAAACAGCAAGACGCGCGGCCCGCGCTGGGCGTGCCTCGGCGACGCCGCGCTGTTCCTCGACCCGGTGTTCTCGTCGGGCGTGTCGCTGGCGATGCTGGGCGGCGAGAAGTTCGCCGAGGTGCTCGGCGCCGCGCTGCGCGAGAAGCGCGAAGACGATCCCGAGCTCACGCGCCCGGTCAGCGAGCACATGGGGGTCGCGTACACCGCCTTCGGCAGCCTGGTGGGCGCCTTCTACCAGACCAAGATCGTCGAGCACATCTTCTTCGCCAAGGACCCGCAGGAGTCGATCCGGCGCGGCCTGATCACCACGCTGGCCGGCGACGTCTGGCGCGACGACAACGAGTTCCAGAAGATGCTGCTGTCCAGCAAGCGCCGCCGCTTCGAGCCCTACGAAGCCGACCCGGCGTAGGCCTCAGTCGGCGCTGGGTGGCGTGTACAGGCTCGGGTCGGCCTGGGGGGCTTCGGGGTCGAGGGCTTCGGGCGGCGGCAGGGGGCCCGTCGGCACGGTGCCGTCGGTCTGCACCTCGAGCGTGTAGCCGTTGCCGAGGCTCTTCTGCTCGCTGTTCTCGATCTCGAGCGAGTACGCGAAGGCGGTGTTCGCGATCGTCACGTGGGGCGCGACGATCGGCGCGGGCGGGCCGTCGAACGTGATCACGACCAGGTTCGCAGGGCCCTCCATGCTCTCGAAGCGGCGCTCGATCACGTAGTCGCCCGACTGCAGCTCGGTGACCTGGTCGCTGTGATCTTGGCCGCGCGACTGGCCCGGCGGAAGCTTGCGGAAGAACACGCGGTGGATGTCGTAGAGCACCATCTCTGGCTGCACCGGCATGTCGCGCTCGACGTACTTCTCGAACTTCACCTGCACGCCCTCTTGCTCGATCGAGAACGCGCGCGTGCCGAACGGCGTCAGGCCGAGCACGGTCAGCTTCTTGTCCTTGAACTGCACCACGCAGTCGATGGTGACGTCGCCGCCCTGGTAGACGCCCTTGATGTGCTGCTGCACCACGAACGGCTCGGCCGTGATCTGATCGGTCGAGATCAGCACGCCGCCGAGGCTGAACTGCGGGACCCCCGTCGTGGGCCCCGCCTTGGGAGCACACGCGGCGAGCAGGAGCGCAAGAGCAAGCTTCTTCATGTTCTCTCCGAGAGGCGCGTGAACGCGAGCGCGACCGGGCTCGCGAGGACCGTGAACACCAGGCCGAAGCCTACCGTGCTGCCGACCGCGGCGAGCGCCGGATTGTCGCTCACCCCGAGCAGGCCGAACGACAGCACCGTGGTCAGCGCCGCGAGCAGCACGCTGCCGAGCGTGGTCACGCCGTCGTCCGCGCCGTGCTGCTGGCTCTCCAGCGCGTAGATGCCGTAGTCCACGCCCATGCTCAGCACGAGCAGCACGCCGATCACGTGCAGCAGGTTCAGCGACACGCCGCGCAGCGCCTCCACGCCGACGGCCGCACCCGCGCCGAGCAGCGCAGGCACCATGCCGAGCAGCGCCGTGCGCAGGTTGCGGTAGCGCGCGAGCAGGATGCCGAGGACGAGCACCAGGCCCAGCGCCAGCAGCCACAGCGTGCGCGTGCGGAAGTCGCGGTAGGCCGCGCTGTAGAGCGCGTCCTGGTCGATGTAGTGCGCGCCCGGAACGCTCGCGATCAGCGGCGTCAGGTCCTCGCTCGCCTCGACCGACGTCAGGTACGCGACCTGCCCGCTCAGCTCGGCGCGAAACGGCGTCAGGAACGAGGACGCGAGCGGCGACTGCGCGAGCTCCGCGGGCGTGAGCACCGCGGCCTCCCCTGCGAGCGCTTCCCGAAACGGCGCGAAGGCCGCGGGTACGAAGTCGTGCCGCTTCAGCGCCGCCTCCAGGCGCGGCCAGAAAGTCGGGTCGTCGGTCATGCGCGCGCGCCGTGCGCGCTGCGTCGCGAGCGACGGCAGCAGCGTGCTCACCGAGCGCAACGCTACCCGCCCGCTGAGCCGCCCCAGCACTTGCTCGCTGTGCGCGAGTGCCTGCTCGTCGTCGTCGCCGAGCGTCACCACCACCTGCCCCTTGGTGGGCAAGCCGAGCCGCTGCTGCACGCGCGCGTTCTCCGCATCGAGCGCCGGCGCCGTGGTGCGCAGCGCCTTCAGGCTGTCCTCGAAGCGCAGCTTCGGCGCCCCCGCCAGCATGAACACCAACGACGGCCCCACGAACCACAGCGCCAACACCGGCCGCGCGGCCATGCGATCGAGGAAGCGTACGCCGGCCTTCACCGCCGGCCGCTCTCGCGCCTCGACGCCGCGTCGCGACAGCGGCGGCAGCGCGTAGCGTGTACAGAACAGCGCGGCGAGCACCCCCAGCGCGCCGAACATCGCCATCTGCTCCAGGCCGCGGAAGCCCGAGGCGAACAGCGTGGCGATACCGGCGACCGTGGTCAGCGCGCCGAGCCACATGCCCGGCCACAGCCGCTCCATCAGCGCGTCGTTGCTCTCGCTCGCGGGCGTGATCAGCCGATGTGCAAAGTAGTGCGTCGAGAAGTCCTCGGCCACGCCGATCACGGCCGAGCCGAACGCGAGCGCCAGGCCGTGCACGTAGCCGAACACCAGCTGGCAGAGCGCGGTCGCGACCAGGCAGCCGAACCCGATCGGCAACAGCACCAGCAGCGGCTCGCGCAGCGAACGGAACACGAACAGGTAGAGCACGAAGATGCCGATCACCGACAGCGAGGAGATGCGCTCGATGTCGCCGCGCACGGACTTTTCCCCGAGCAGCGCGTAGCGGCTCAGCCCACTCCACTCCAGCGTGGCCCCCTTCGGGACCGACGCGAAGATCACCTTCTCCACTTGCTGCTGCGCCGCCGTCTCGAACGCGGAGGCCCTGGTGGCGGCGAACACGACCTGCCACGCGCCGTCGGTCGTGACCAGCTGGCGGTCGACCATCGTCAGCTGCGCGCGCGTCTTCAGCTGCGCCTGCAACAAGTCGCTGAACGACCCGAGCGGATCTTCGGCCGCGAAGCGCCGCTCGAGCATGCCCCACGGACCGCCGAGTCGTTCGCGTAGCGCGGCCACGCGCGCGTCGAGGACCTCGTCGGAGAGCGGCCCTTCGCCGTCGATCTGCAGCAGCCCCAGGCGCGCCGGGAACGCCAGCTCGTAGAAGGCCTGCTCCTCCTGCTCGCTCACGCCGCCGCGCACCCAGGCGAACAGCCCGCTCTTGCGCAGCGCCTCCGCGAAGTCTGCAGCACTGCCACCGCGCAGCGTGAATGCCACCGTGCGCGCTTGCGGCGCATTCGCGAGCTCGCGCGCCAGCTCGATCGCGTCGCGCCGATGGCCCGCCGGCAAGAACTCTGTGATCGGCGTGCGCAGCTCCATACGCATGGCCACGAACAGACCACACGCGGCCGCGATGATGACGAACAGGAGCGCGCTCCGCACTCAGCCTCCGATACGGAACAGCTGCTTCTGCTCGGCACTGGTGAACGGCTTGCGCAGCGTCAGCGCACTGAACGTGGTCACGGTGGTGTCGCCGTTGGCGTCGAGCAGCTCCATACGCGTCAGCTTGGCACCTTCGCCGTCGAACGACATCGCCTTCACCAGGCGCTTCACCTTGTCGTCCTTCGGCGTGACGTGGATCCGGTAGCCGGCGCCCTGCGGCTCCACACGCACCGTGGCCACGCGCTCCAGCGCCGCCAGGTCGCCCCCGAGCACGCTGACGAAGGTATCGATCAGCACGCGCAATGCCGGCTGCGACGACAGGTCCATGGTCTGGCTGTTCTTCGCGTCGCCGAAGCTGAGCTTGCTGCCGTCGAGCAGCATGCTCGCCTTGTTCGCGTGGCGCACCAGCTTGCGCGGCTTCTGGTAGTGCAGCGTGCCGTCACTTCGAATCGGCGTCGCCAGCAGCGACATCGTCTTTTCCTCGTGGAACTTGGCGCTGAGCGCCTCCACCTGGGCGAACTCAGCCAGCACGCCCTTGACGTCTTGCGCGTGGGCCACGCTCGCCACGAACACCAGCGCGATCGCCAACACTCTCACCGGTCCCTCCAGAAGTCGTAGAAGTTGAACCAGTTGTACGGTGCCTTGCGCACGTACGCCTCCAGCCGCGTCGCAAAGCGCTGCACGGTCGCCTGCAGCGCCTCCGCGCGCCCCTTGCGCGGCAGCTCGATCGCATCGGCAAACGGCTCGCAGTACAGGTCGTAGCGCGTACCGCCTCGGTACAGCCCGAACGTCAAGTACACCGGGCAACGCAGCGCTGCTGCCAGGATGAACGGCCCTGCCGCGAGCTGCGCCTTCGCGCCCAAAAAGTCCACCTCCGCGACGCGTGCATCGGTGCCCACACGATCGGCGAGGATCGCGACCATCTCGCCGCGCTCGATGCACTCGCGGATCTTGAGCACGAAGTCCACCGCGCCGCCCTCGACGCTGATGAAGCGCGCGTTCGCCTGCGGGTCGAGCTGCTCCAGCACGGACTGGATGTGCTTGGCGTTGGAGAAGTTGACGACCATGTTGACCGGCAGCTGCTGCGTGACCGCGCCCAGGCGCATCGCCTCGAAGCTGCCGAGGTGCGCGCCGATCAACAGCGCACCCCGGCGCGAGCGCGTGAGCTCGTCGAGGTGCTCGCGTCCGTTGGAGGTGACCTCGAACAGCGAGCGCTCTCCGCCCGCGATCAACAGCCGATCGAGGGCGACCTCGGCGAAGGTGCAGAAGTGTCGATAGACCGTCGCGAAGCCTGCCTGCTCGCCCAGCCGTGCGAAGTACTGCTGCGACGCGCGCCGGCCCGTGCGTGCGAACAGCACGTAGTAGAACACCACCACGCGCAGGAACGCCCGCGCCGCACCGCGTCCGAACAGCCGGCACAACCGGACCATGAAGCGAATGCCCCAGACCGAGCCCAGCTCGGCCACGTCGAGCCAACCGCGGCGCTGCACGCCCGTCGTCATGGCACGATCCGGCGCGGGCGCGCGCGAAACAGCAGCCGGAAGAACAGCGCCAGCACCATGCGCGTATGCATCCAGCTGATCAGCACGTTGTCGCGCCAGAGCCGGAAGTGCGAGACGCCGCCCTGCGGGTAGCGCACGCGCGTGCCCAGGTTGAGCACCGGCGCACCGCTCCAGGCGATGCCGACCGCGATCTCGGGGTCGAAGTCCATCGCGTTGCCGCGTGCACCGGCGCGCAGCGCGTGCTCGATCGGATAGACACGAAAGCCGCACATCGGGTCGTCGATCACCGCCCCCAGCGTCTCCACGTGGGTCCAAAAACGCGTGATCTGCCGCCCGATCAAGCGCGCCCTGGGCGCCGAGCTGTCGAACTCCGGCGCGCCGAGCAAGAGTGCCTCCGGGTGCACCTCCGCCGCCCCGAGGAAGCGCGGGATGTCGCCGATGTTGTGCTGTCCGTCGGCGTCGATCTGGAACGCGTGTGTGTAGCCCAGCGCCCGCAGCGCCTCCAACCCGGTCTTCACCGCGGCACCTTTGCCGCCGTTTTGCGCGCGGTGCACCACCCGCGCGACGCCGGCGCTGGCCAGCGCGGCACAGGCCGCCCTGCCCTCCGAGGCGCTGCCGTCGTCGACCACCAGCACGTCGGGCAGGTAGGCGCGCACGGCGTCGACGACCTTCGCGATGGTGGCGGGATTGTCGTAGGTCGGGATCAGCGCTGCGATCTTCATGGCGCGGCCGCGAAGTGCATGATGCCCGATGCCGCGGGCAGCCCGGCGTCGGTCTCGAGCACGAACTGCACGACGGTCTCGCTCTTGCGCGTCAGCAGCACCACCAGCGTCTCGCCCGGCACGAGCAAGCGCCTGAACTTCACGCGCACCACCCGGCGCAGCGCGCGCAGCTCCGGGTAGCGCCGACGCGCCTCGGCCAGCGCGAAGTACTGCAGCTGCACCACGCCGGGCAGGATCGGCTGGTCCTCGAAGTGGCCACGAAAGTAACCGCTGTCTTTGGGCACCTGGAAGCGCACGTGCTCACCGTCCGTGCGCGGGAAAGCCCAGACGTCGAACAACGCGAGCAGGGCGCTGCGCTGCACCTTGCCGGTCGCGGAGCGAGGCAGCGCGGCGACGACCCGAAAGCGCCGCGGCACCGCGACCGGATCCACGTGCGCGCGCAGCTCGCGCCGCAGCGCCTCCAGGTCGACGCCGTCGGACTCCAGCACCGCCCACAGCTCCACGCCGCGTACGCCCTTGCTCTCGACGGCGAGCACACGCGCGTCGCGCACGCGCTCCTTGAGCCGCGCCTCCACCTCGCCGAGGTCCACCCGGCGCCCGCCGATCTTCACCACTGCGTCGCTGCGGCCGAGGTGCCGAAAGCCGTCTTCTGTGCGCTCGACGCGGTCGTTGGTGCGCTGCCGGACACACCACGGCGCCTCGACCCAGAGCCGGGCTTCGTCATCGACCTCGACGCGCACCGCGTGCAGTGGCTCCCAGGGCGCGTCAGGCGCGCTGCGATGCGCGATGCCGCCGGTCTCGGTCGAGCCGAGCACCTCGGTGACCGGCCAGCCGCGTGAGCCGAGCGCCCGCGCGATCTGCGCAGGCAGCGGCGCGGCGGACGAGAACACGCGCTTCATCGCCGGCCACTGCCCCGCCTGGTACGTCGCGAGCGCGGCCAGGTGCGGCGGCACCGCGATCAACACGCGCGCGTCCTGCACCGCGCGCAGCACCTCGGCCGGCTGCAGCGGCGCCTCGCGCGAGGTGCTGCCGCCCCCGAGCAGCGGCACCAACACGCCGAACAACAGCCCGTAGATGTGGAACGGCGGCACCGCGGACACGATGCGCTCGCCCGCCAGCGCGAAGCCGTCCACGTGCGCGCTCGACTCGCTCAGCAGCTGGCGGAACGTCTTCTCGTGCGGGGTCGGCTGCCCAGTGCTGCCGGAGGTGTACGCGACGGCCGCGATCTCGTGCTCGGCGCCCTGCAGCGCGATCGGGGTCGCCGCGCGCTGGGTGGCGTCCTCGAGCGTGCGCACATCGATCCCTAACAGACCCTCGCGGTCGTGCAGCAGCGACAGTGCGCGATCGGACAAGGCTTGCACGGTGCCGGCTTGTCCGTTGGCGGGCAGCTCCGCGACGTAGCCGCGTAGCCAGATCGCCGTCAGCGCCGCGCTGAAGTGATAACGATCGACACACGCGAGCACCACGCGCGAGCCGAGCTCCCCGTCGGGCAGCGCGCGCGCGATCGCCTGCGCGTAGGCCGCGAGCTGCGCCGCGGTGCGCTCACCGTCGCCGCCAAAGCAGACCAGATCCTGCGCGCGATGACGTCCCAGCAACTTCATGGCTGCACCTGCGGCGGAAACACGCGCGCGATCACGCGGTCGTGCAGGCCGCTTCCATACTCGCGAAAGCGAAACTTGCGCACCAGGTACTCACCGGCTCCGAGCAGACCCATCCACAGGTAGGCGAGCAGCCCGTTGTACAGCGTCCACCACGAGAGCGGCGCCCAGATCGCGAGCGCCCCGCTGAGCGACGCGTTGAGCACGAAGAACACGCACCACACCTTGGTCACGCTGCGGCAGTACGCCACCTGCGCGGGCGACAGCGCCGGGTTCTGCATGCGCGCGAAGCGCTCGACCAGCGGCGTGCCGCGCAGCGAGGAAGCGAACTGCGCGAGCAGCGCGAGGTTGATCAAGACCGGCAGCGCGAACACGAAGCGCGCGTCGTTCAGCAGCGCGGCCAGGCCGAGCAGCGCGCAGATGCTGAGCGGCAGGCGCAGCACCACCAGCAAGTCCTCGCGGCGCGCGTCGCGCAGCTTGAGCAACATGCCCGGCAGCAGCAGGCCCAGCAGCAACAGGCCGACCCCGCGCGCATTGAACCGGGTGAGCCCCACGTACACCGCGATGGGATAAGCGGCGACCAGGATCCCGTTCAAGACCGCGAGCGCGACCTTCATCCGCTCTTGGTGGCGAGCAGCTGCGCGACCAGGTCGACCGTGTCGCCGACCGTGTGCAGCTTGCGCAGCTGCTCTTCCTCGACGCGCACCCCCGTCAGCTCCTGGATCTGCACCGCCATGTCGATGGCGTCGATGCTGTCGAGCTCGAGGTCGTCCATCAGGCGCGCCTCCAGAGTGACCCGCTCGCTCGGGATCTCGAAGCTGTCGATCAGCGTGGAGCGGATGCTCGCGATTATCTCGTCTCTCGTCATCGACTGCTCTTCAGCCTCGGGTCTGGTTCGCGGCGATGTGAGCCGCAAGGCTCGACAAGCTACGAAAGATTTCACGATTGCGCTCGTCTTCGGCCTCGATCTTGACCCCGAACTTGCGGTCGATCGCGATCGCCAGCTCGAGCGCGTCGATCGAGTCGAGCCCGAGGCCCTCCCCGAACAACGGCGCGTCGTCCACGATCTGCGCGGGCGCGACGTCCTCCAGCATGAGCGCTTCCACGATCAGCTGCTTGACCTTTAGCCTGAACGATTCCGTCACAGCTTCACTCATGTAGGTTCACTCTTCTCTGCCGGCGGGACACCCAGCCGCCCCCGGAAATCGTTCTCGACAAGCTTGCAGGCAGCGACTGGGGTGGTGCCCTCGAGATTCAGGGCCGACTCCACCTGCACGGTCAACGTCGGACACTTGCGCGGGTGTCGCCAGACCGGCGAGCCCTTGCCGAGTGCCGGTGGGTCACAACGCAGGAACAACGGAACCACCGGCACGCCCGCGCGCTGTGCGATCTCGAACGCTCCGCGCCGAAAGCGGTGGATACCCCCTCGCGGCGAGCGCGTGCCCTCGGGGAACACCAGCACCGGGAAGCCTTCTTGCAGGCGTTCGCGCACAGCGTCCAGCACCCCCACCCCGGCCATCAGGCTGCCGTCCCCCGCCGCCACGTGTCCACACGCACGCAGCAGCCGGCCGACCAGGGGGCTGTTCACGAGGCTGCTCTTCACCACGCAGCAGGCGTGTGGGTGGCGCGAGATGATCGCGGTCACGTCGAGCAGCGAGGGGTGGTTGGCCACGATCACGCACGGGCCATCGGGCGCCAGGGGTCCCACGTAGCGCACGCGGTAGATCGTGATCGCCTCACAGATGCGCAAAAACCACGCCCAGGCCGTGGCGACCACACGCTGCAGCTTGCGCCGCCGCTGGAGCCGATCGCGCTCGCTCAGCAGCACGTACGGAACCACCAGCCAGGCGATCGAGAGCGCGGCACTCCAGAAGAACAGGATGGCCAGCGCGACCGCCATGCCGCGGCTCACGCGCACCACCCTGTCGAGCATGCCCGCGTACTCGACTGAATGGGTCTCGTGCACAGACACGGGCACTGCCATGACCGTGCCACGTCTGTCACAGCCGACCCTCCGCGGCAAGCGGCAACTTCCAGCAAGTTCCGCGCCGACGCCACGCAGCTTGCCGGGGCACGGTCGGGCGTCTACGGAGATGGACGATGGCGATCGACGAAGCGGTGTTTCGGGACGCGCTCGGCCAGCTGGCGAGCGGCGTGGCCGTCATCTCGGCGCGAGTGGACGGCGAGGACCACGGGTTCACCGCGACCTCGTTCACGAGCTTGAGCCTGGACCCGATGTTGGTGCTGGTCTGCGTCGTGAAGGCGCAGCGCAGTCACCTGCAGCTGGAGCAGGCGGGGCACTACGCGGTGAGCGTGCTCGGGGGCGCGCAGCGTGAGCTCGGGCTGCGCTTCGCGGTCGAGGAACCGGGTCAGCGCTTCGCAGGCGTAGCAGTCTCGCGCGCGGCCACCGGTGCACCGATCCTGCAGGGCTCGATCGCATGGGTCGACTGCCGCATTCGCGAGATCGTGCCCGGCGGTGATCACAGCATCTTCATCGGCGAAGTGCTGGCTGCGGGCGTGCAAGCAAGCGACGATGCGCTGATTTATCACAATCGTCAGTGGGGCCGTTTTCGCGCTGACGAGTGACGTTTGCACGCTCGCTCACGCGCGCTTCGATTTGTCGTTTTTCAGGGTTGCGCGAGCTGCTCGCCGGGCAGAGGATGACTCTTGCGAGCGACGAGACCACGCCATTGGAAGGGAGCTCGTTCAAGGCGTCATCACGTCGCGTCGGCAGCGCTGCAATGATTGCAAAAACAAATGCGACAAGGTGAAGAACGGGCTCTGCGCATCGCTCGATGTTGAGCCCGATAAGCAGCAGCGAGGCAACTGCGCTTCATTCCCGAGCGCACTGCCAAAGAGGCCGGCACGCACAGCGTACCGGCCTCTTTTTAGTTACGCGGCCTGCTTCGCGTGCGCGGCTTCGTGGCGGCCGTGATAGCGCGCGATCGCTTCGACGAGCTCGTCCGGGTTCACGATCCGATCGAGGCAGATCGAGCGCTTGCCGCCGAACAGGCCGCCGTTGTGCAGCTTGAGGTCGAGGTAGCGCTTGAACAGGCGCTTCTCGATCGCGAGCTCGCGCACGTCGGCGAGCGAGAGCTCCCACTCCGCATGGGCGAGCTTCGCAAAGTCGAGCACCACCGCGGGGTGCTGCTCCTTGCCCGCGAAGGTCTGCGCCGGAAAGAAGCGCTCCACGTGCGCGCGCTCTTCGTCGTTCTCCGGCAGATAGCGGAACGCCAGCGCGAGCTCGTGGGCGGCCTGGAAGCGCTGTTCGTACGCCGACCACAGGCGCGCCTCGATGTCGTTGGCAGGGTCGATCGCATCCACCCAGGTGCCGGTCACGGGAGCGAGCAAGATCGCACCGTAGTGCTCCTTCTCGATCTGCGCTTGCACGCGGGCGAGCCGCTCGCTCAGGCGCGGATGCGAGTCGAACGGATGGGGCGTGACGGCCTCGTGCAGATCGAAGTGCACCTTCTCGGTGGTCGCGTAGCCCGAGAAGCCGTTCGCGACGCGCTTGGCGATGTGCACCTGCTCGTGCTTCGCGTCCTGCTCGAACAGCGCCTCCTCCACACGCCCGCGGTAGCTCGCGTAGGCGCCGATCTTGATTAGCGAGTGCGCGATGTCGCGCTTGGAGACCAGGCGCGCCGCGGTGCCGTCCGCGCTGAACTCGCGCTCGCGGCTGGCGCGCCCGAGCGAGAGCGAGAACAGGCCGTAGTAGCCCAGCATGAAGTGAAAGATCGGGATCGTGATCACGCCCTCGTGCAGCGCCGCGAGGTACTGCTGGAAGCGCGCCAGCATCGGCGACATGCGCTTGCCGTGCGTGGTGTCGCCGCCGTGGAAGTGCGCCATCTCGTGGGCCAGCACCGCATCGGCCTCGCTGCGCTCGAGGATGCGCAGCAGCGACAAGCTCACGTATAGCGTGCGGCCCTGCAGCGTCTGGTCGCCCACGCGAACCGAGCCTTCGGTGACGAAGAAGTTGTCGTCGATGCCCGCGATCACGTGGCTCGGCGGCGCAGTGTCGAGCTTGGCGCACAGCGTGCGGATGCGTTGCCAGAACTCGGGCGCCTGCGCCTCCTCGATCAGCTCGCCCTCGACGTCGACGCCGCCCTCCGGCCGCTTGAAGATCGCGGCCAGCACCTTCCACAGCGCGAACGCCGCGAGCAGCGCCGCCACCAGCACCAGCTTGACCGAGTAGCGCTCGAGCCAGAGCGCGGTCATCCAGTACGACAGGAACACCAGGCACGCGCCCTGCAACAGCGCCTGCAGCGCGCCCACCACCTTGAGCACGCTCCAGCCCACGAGGAAGCTCAGGTACTGCGCCGGCCGCGAGAGTAACGAGGTCAACGCGCAGCCGAGCGCGAACAGCGCCGAGCCGAGGCCGAGCGCGATCGACGCCAGCGCCACCCAGCGCAGGCCCTGGAACTGCTGCATGTCGCTGCACAGCTCGCCCAGGCTCTCGCGGTAGTCCGCGGACTCCGGGTCGGCGCTCAGGCAGGCGACCGAGGGAACATGCTCGCGGTAGAAGCGCAGCGCGCCCGCGCGCTCTTCCGGCGCGAGCGCCCCGTCGTCGTTCAGCTGGGCCTCGACGAGCTCCAGGAAGCGCCCGTCCTCCTGGCGCTGCGCGTGCCCGGCGAACCAGAGCGCAAACGCCGGCACGGCGAACATCCACAACACGGGCAAGGCGTAGGCGCGGAACAGGCTGGGCATCGCGCACGATCGTCCCTTAACGCGGGCACCGCCGCTGGCTGAACACGCCAGGTTGTGAGCTGCCAGGCGGGAGGCCTGACCACACGCGGCGCGATCGTCGTAACCTCGGCGCGCGCCGCACGGGCGCGGCGAAAAAGGCAGCAGCTGCGGCATGCGCGGCGGTAGTTAAACGCGAGTAAGTGCCGCGCCCACTTCCGCTCACGCGATAGAGCAGTAAAGTTCGGTTCCCCCCCCCGGCCGGGCGAGCTCCCCC
>DASUME010000748.1:0-5943 GCA_036277895.1 Polyangiales bacterium | reverse complement strand
ACGCGCCACTCGTTCGACATCAATGCCAGCGCCTACGGCGTCAGCATGACCCGCGCCAACAACCTGTTCGCGCTGCCGGACGGCACCACCTCCGACGCGCGTCTGGTGGACTGGCAGCTGGTGCCGAGCGCGCTCTCGTACAGCCGCATGCTCGGCGACCGGGTCGTCGGCTCGTTCGGCGTGTTCATTCCCTACACGACCGATGTCGATCTGCGCGCGCCGCTGCGCCAGCTCGGCGGCGGGAACTGGACCTTCGGCATCGACTCGGTGCGCAACGAGTACGACTACATGGCGAGCATCGGCGTGCGCGTGCGCGACGACCTGCGCGTGGGCGTGACCCTGAACGGCGTCTATGTCTCGACGGAGAACCTGGCGCTGGTCGCGACCGGCACACCCGGCGCCAGCGACGCGCCGTTCTTCAATGTGGTGCAGCACGAGACGCGCGGCGAGTATGGCTTGCGGCTCGGTGTGGGGGTGCAGTGGACGCCGCGGCCCGAGCTGGAGCTCGGCCTCGCGGTGCAGTCGCCCACGCTCACCGGCTTCCGCAGCCTGAAGCAGGACTCCGTGAACGCGAGCTACCTCGGCAGCGCGATGGGCGGCAATTACATGTCCTCGCACGTCGACGAGCTGAGCAAGCCGTTCGACCTCAGCACGCCCCTGTTCGTGCGCGCGGGCGCCGCCTACGCGCTGGGCCGCTTGCAGCTGTTGCTCGACGGCAGCTTCAGCGCGCCGCTCGACGCGCAGGGCAAGTCGTTCGACCGCCGGGTCAACGGCAACGTGCGGCTCGGCGCGCTGTTCACGCAGGGCGAGCGGCTGCTCTACGGCTTCGGCGTGTTCAGCGATCGAAACGGCTACCGCGACGCCTCGTCGAGCTACCTCGGCTGCGCGGGCGGCGTTCGCCTGGCCACCCACTACACGATCGAAGAGGGCCAGCGCCGGCTTACGTTCGCGACCACGCTCGCGGGCCGCTACGCCTACGGCTGGGGCTCGGCCCAGGTCCTGCTGCTCAGCGACGAAGGCCCGCGCCCCAGCGCCGACCTGAAGGTGCACGAGCTCGCGTTCAACCTCGGCGGCTCCGTCACGTTTTAGCGTTCGGATCGCGAGCCGAAGCGCGAGGACCCGCTCACGCGCGCGCGCCCGTGGAATGCGGCAGCGTGCGAACACGGAGCATGCCGGAACCTGCGCGATCGCGCGGGCGCGGTCAATGGGGCGGCGGCAGCTCGGAGCGGGCCTTGCGCAGCGCGCCGATCAGCGGCTCGGGCGGGATCGTGAACGCGCCGTCGCCATGATCTGCGAGCGCGGTCAGGGCCTCGATGCCGGCGTCGATCGCGCGCTTGGCGTCGCGTGGGATCTTGCGCTCGCCGGGCAGCGCATCGAGCGTGTCCGTCAGCGCCTGCAGCAGGCTCGCCGCCTCCTCGAGCGCGAGGAGCCGCGCCTGGCCTGCGAGCAACGAGAGCGACTCCGTCAGCAGCTGCAGGCGTTCGCGCCGGCCTTGCGCGGCCTCGCTCCAGATCGAGCGCGCGCGCTCCAGCGTCTCGGACAGCTGCGAGAGCAGCTGCGGCACCAGCTCGTCGGCCTTGCGTCGAGGCGCGCCACCGTCCGCGCCCAGCTTGATCGGCGCCAGCCCGCGCACGGTCTTGTTGGTGCCCGTGATGCTGCCGAGTGCGCCCACCAGCTGCGTGCGCAGGTCGTCCTTCATCAGCACGCGCACGCCGGGCAGCTGCTCGCGCAGCGTCTCCACGGTGTCGTTCGGGGCGCCCGTGATCAGCAGCACCGGCAGGTCGCGCACCTCTTCCCAGGTGCGCAGCAAGCGGATCACCGCGTCCCCTTGCAGGCCCGGCAGGTTCCAGTCGATCACCGCCGCGTCGACGCGCTCGCCGACCAGCACCTGCGTCGCGCCGGTGGGCGAGTCGCGCGTGATGACGTTGTAGCCCGCCTTCTCGAGCAGGTCGGTGATGACCTTGAGCATGAACGGATCGTCATCGATGACCAGAACACGCCCGAGCACGGTGCCCATGCAACTCTCCAAGCCGAAGCGCGCGGTTACCGCGAGCAGATCAGAATGAGCGCGCTGCCCCCGCAGCGTGCTCAGGGCGACCATTATCGGCGGGCCGGCCCGCGAGCACAAGCTCAGCCGCGGCCGAGTGCGCGACGGGCCGTGTCGGCGCCGTATTGGGCTGCGACGCGCGCCTCATCCCACACCCGCTCACCGGCTCGAGCGAGCGCACGGCGAGGCCGCTGCCCGATGGGGAGCAAGAGCCCGAGGCCCACGCCGGCGAGCACCGTCGCGGCGATGATCGTGGTGCGATTGTCGCTGGCGGCCGCGATCGCGCGCTGCCGCCGCGTCGCGAAAGGAGAAGACGCGTCGCCCGCGTCGAAGCGCGGCTGCATCGGCGGCTCGTCGAGCGGCACGCTGTAGTGCTCGAACTGGTAGGCCGGCTCGCCGTGGTCCCTGCGTGCGCCAGGCAGGCGCTGCGTCCGACCGCGCAGTGCATAGACCAGCAAGCCCGACGCCACGCCCAGCAGCGACATCATGACCCGGTTGCGGGTGAGGAAGCCGAGCGTGAGCACGCCCGCGTGGCGCGTCTGATCGCCCAGCGCGTGCACGCGTGCCTGCACCTTCTCCACCGCGCGATCCTTGGCGCCGATCAGCGACCCGAAGGCCGCCTCCTTGGCATCGTGGATCAGGTGCGTCGCCTCTTCGCGCGCATCGCGCATCACGTCGCGCGCGCTCTCTCGCAGCTGCTGCGGGTTGAAGCGCTCGGACAGCACGCGCAGGTCCTCGGTGATCGCCGAGCGCGTGCGCGCGATCTCGAGCTGCAGCTCGGCTGGAGTCTTGTCCGTGTTCGTTGCTACGCCGTTCGGGGATGTCATCGCTGGGCTCCGAGAGGTTGAGGCCTGGGCCGCCGTTTCAGGCGGCCTTCTTCTTCGTGCGGCCGAGCGCGAGCTTCTTCTCGATGTCGGCCAACGTGCGCGCGAAGCCACGCGGTGCCACCGCCACGAAGCCCTCTTCCCTGGCCTCGTTGAAGCGCACCTTCATCTGCTTTCCGAGCGCCTCGAGCTTCTCGTCGCCGAGCTTCTTCTCCACCTTCGGGAAGAGCTCCTCCTCTTCTTCCTTCACGTGGTGCTCGATCAGCTCCTTGGTCGCGACCACGCGCGCCTTGAAGCTCTCGTCGCTCGGGTCGGTGGCGAGCAAGCGCTTGAGCGCCAGCTCGGCGAGCGAGTGCTCCTCGAAGCTCTCGGCCACCAGGCTGCGGTCGATGCTCTGCACCGCGGGATAGAACAGCTCGTGCTCGATCACCATGTGGGCGATCAGATCGTTCGAGAGCTCCTCCAGGAGCGGGGCGGGGTCGCTGCGCCCGCTCTCCAGCTTCTTGAAGATCGCCTTTACCTTCTTGTGTTGTTGCTCCAGCAGTGTCGTGGCCTTCATCGCGCGCTCCCGTTCCCAGTTGTTACGCCCGCGCTTCAGCGGGCAGATCTGTTTCATTGGTGGTGTCGATGTGGTGGGCACCCGCGTCGCGCAGCACTTCGCGCGCGGCCTTTTCGGCATCGCGGTCGTCCGTGTGCACAGCGATCAGGATGTTGCCGCCCTTGAGCTTGCCCTCGTACGCCTTGGCCTCGATCTCGGGGATACCGAGGCCGACCAGCGCACCGGTCAGGCCACCCACGGCCGCACCCGCCGCCGCGCCGCTCAGCGCCGCCAATACGGGACCCGCCGCGATCAGTGGACCCACGCCGGGGATCGCGAGCGCACCGATGCCCGCGAGCAGGCCGAGCGTGCCGCCCAGCATGCTGCCCGCGCCCACGCCGGCCGCCGCGCCTTCGGGCGCCTTGGTGTGGTGCTCGTGTGCGAAGCTGTTCGTTCCTTGCACATCGGGCAGCAGCACCGAGATGTCGTGCAGGCCGAACGAGCGCTGCAACGTCGTGACCACGGTCTCGGCCTGGGCACGGGTCTCCACGATTCCGATCACGGCCTTCTTCATGATGTCCTCCGTCACTGCTCGACTTCGAGCTCGTCAACGACGTGGTCCTTGCCGGCGATCGACAGGGCCGTCTTGTGGATGGTCTCCTTCTCACGCGTGTTCACGACCGTGCCGCGCAGCGTGACGAGTCCATCGCGGGTGATGATCTTGGTGTTCTTGGCGGTGAACGAGAGCGAGCTGTCGCCCACCATCGCCTTGCGGATCTGGGCGGTGAGCTCCACGTCGCGATCGCTCGAGCCCTGGTCGAGCGGGGTCACCGCGGTGGGCTCGCGATCGCGCTCGTTCACACGCGTGTTGTCCGGCGTGGTGCCGTAGGCTGCGGCGCTGTGCTCGCGCTGGTCAGCGGCGATCTCGGCGCGCTTCTCCTCGGCGGCATTCTCGCGCGCCACACGCTTCTCCTCGTGCGGCGCCTCCGCGTGATGTGTGGGCTGTTTGTGTGCACAGCCCACGAGCAGCATCGTCAGCAAGCCGACATGTCGCGCAATCATAACCCCTCCGCACAGCGGTACGGAGCATACTTATGCAGAGCGCGTGCCGAGCTCAGGCGTGCTGAACGACAGGCTGCGCGGCGTCCGTGCGCGGCTTGGTCCAGCGCCGCACCGAGTCCAAGAAGATGAACACCAGCGACACCATCGCGATCACGCAAAGTGTCGATAACAGATAACCTTGGAACACCTTGTCGGGCTGCCCGGAGAGGATGAGCTTCGGATAGAACTGGTCACGGATCAGCTGATAACCCGCGGTCTCCGTCGCCACGCTCACGAACGCCATCGGCAGCAGCGTCACCCACGCGTAGCGCGCCCTGCCGCGATTGACGCTGATCGTGGTCGCCGCGCAGAGCGCGATGCAGGCCAGCAGCTGGTTCGAGATCCCGAGCATGGGCCACAGGGTAGCCACGGTTCCGGTCCAGACCAAATAGCCCCAGGCGAGGCAAACTAGCGTGGTCGACAACAACGTCCCGGGCACGGAGTCAGGCTGCGCGAGCTTGGTGCTGAAGCGTCCGAAGAACTCTTGCACCAGGAAGCGCGCGACGCGCGTGCCGGTGTCGACCGTGGTCAAGATGAACAGCGCCTCGAACATGATCGCGAAGTGGTACCAGTACGAGACCAGCGTCTTGAAGCCGGGCAGCGCCGAGAAGATCTGGCTCATGCCCACCGCCAGCGAGACGGCACCGCCGGCGCGCCCCGCGAGCCGCTCGCCGATCTGCTCGGCCAGCTCGGGCAAGCTCTCAGTGGTCATGCCGAGCGCAGCGAACTTGTCGACCGGCGTGTTGATCGCGAAGTAGTCGCCCTGCGCCAGCGAGCTGGCGGCGATCAACGCCACCACGCCGACGACGCCCTCCACCAACATCGCGCCGTAGCCGATCACGCGCGTGTCGCTCTCGCGGTCGATCATCTTGGGCGTGGTGCCGCTCGCGATCAGGCCGTGAAAGCCGCTGATCGCGCCGCACGCGATGGTGATGAACACGAACGGAAACAGCTTGCCCGGGACGATCGGTCCGCCGTCGACGAACTGGCTCAACGCCGGCTGCTTCAGCTCCGGGTTCACGATCAGGATGCCGACGATCAGCAGCGCGATGGTGCCGATCTTCATGTACGACGACAGATAGTCGCGCGGGCAGAGCAGCATCCACACCGGCAACACGGAGGCGGTGAAGCCGTAGGCCGCGATCGCGAGCGTGAGCGTGTGCTCGCTGAGCAAGAACGCGGAGGCGAAGCTCGACTCCGCCACCCACTTGCCCGCGACCACGCAGAACAACAGCAGCACGACGCCGATCCAGGTGGCCTCGCCGATCTTGCCCTTGCGGATTCGGTACATGTATAGCAGCCCGTTGAAGAAACGGGCTGGGGGCAATACCTGAGGTAAGAGTCGTTGCCCCCCAGTCTGGCACGGCTGTCCCATCGGTGATGGACAGCCTGAGTGCAGAAGGCCACGCAGGCCGAGAGCAGCGCAAAAAGAC
>DASUME010000747.1:0-21667 GCA_036277895.1 Polyangiales bacterium | reverse complement strand
GCGCGCATCGACGGTGCCCTGCACCACGTCGACGTGATCGATCTCCTGCGGGAAGATCGCCTTCAGGTCCGCCTGGCCGCGGTGCATGTTGGTCGGGATGCCGTCGATCAGCAGCTTGACGAAGCCGTTGTTGTCCTCGGTGTTGTACCCGCGCAGCGCGACGTTGGTGGAGGTGACGCCCTGGTTGAACTCCTGGCTGTACACACCCGGCACGCGCTTGAGCAGCGCCAGCGTGTCGTTGGCCGTCTGGATGCCGAGGATCTCGCTGTCGAGCGTGTTGGTCGTGGTGAGGATCGCGGCGTTGCCGAGTGGCCCCTGATCTTTGCGGATGGTGACGTCGACGACGTCTGGCGACCCGGCGTCGATCGACACGATCGTGAGCGGAGTACCGGCGTCCTGCGCATACACCACGGACGACCAAGCCAGCGCGAACAGCGCGCTCAAGGAAAATCGCTTCATGACTCTCGAGGGGGGTTAGGCGGCGAAATGCTGGCGGTAGAGCGCCTGCACGCCGGTCTCTCCGAGACCTTGCGCGGCGCAAACATGGACGAGCCGACCGGCGCGCATGATGCCGAGCCGGTGGGCGCTGCTGACGACGGACGTCAGGTCGTGGGTCACCATCAGGACCGCGGCGCCGCGCTCACTCTGGCGGCGCACGGACGCGTAGAGCTCCTCGGCGGCGCTCGGGTCGAGCCCGGACGAGGGCTCATCGAGCAACAGCACCTGGGCGTTGCGCGCCTGCGCGAGCGCGAGCACGACCTTCTGGCGCATGCCCTTCGAGTAGCCGTCTGCCGAGCGATCGATCGCAGCTTCGGGGATGCCGGCGTCGATCAGATGGCGCGCGAGCTCGGCGCGCGAGGGCACGCGGCTGTGCGAGAGCCGGAGGAAGTACTCGAGGTTCTCGCGCCCGCTGAGGTGCGGGTAGAGGCGCACCTGCTCGGGCACGTAGGCGATGCGCGCGCGGGCGGCGCGGGGATCGCGCGCGACACACACATCTCCAACGAACGCTTCTCCAGCGCTCGGTGCCGTGAAGCCGAGGAACAGGCTGAGGGTGGTGGTCTTGCCGGCGCCGTTCGGGCCGAGCAGGCAGAACACTTCGCCTGCCGGAACCTGCAGCTCCAGCGCATCGAGCGCGAGCTGAGCTCCGTACCGCTTGCTCAGTGCACGCGCCGTCAACATCGCCCGCAACTTACGCGGCGAAGCTCCCCACGCTACCGAAGAAGCGGCAAAGATTTGCGGCTAGAACGGGGCCTGGTTCGCAAAGTTTGCAAACTTCAACGCAGGAAGCCTTCGGCGCTGCTGACCTCGTGCACGACACGCAACACCTGCTCGTAGGTGGCGGCGTTGGTGGCGAGGATGCCCTTCTTGTTTTGCGTCTCGGCGCTGGCGTACTGGATCGGCGTGCCGTCGACGTGGCGGAACTTGCCGCCGGCCGCGTGCAGGATCGCTTCGGGGGCGCACGCGTCCCAGAGTGAGCTCTTGTCGCTGACGTGCACGTAGAGGTCCGCCAGCCGCTCGGCGATCAGGCCGACCTTGACGCCCACGCTGCCGCTCGGCATCTCGCTGTTCGTGCCGAGGCGCTGCATGATCTGCGCGATGTTGGCGGGGCGATGCGAGCGCGAGACCACGAGCTTGAGCTGCGCGGTATCGGCCTTGTCGCTGACGCGCAGCACGGTGCGCGTGTCGCCCACCTCGAGCACGGCCTCGCCGCCGACGACGCCGCGGTAGAGCTTGTCGAGGCCGGGCTGGTAGACGACGCCGAGCTTGCTGACGCCGTCGATCGCGAGCCCGATCATGACCGAGAACTCGCCGTTCTTGGCGATGAACTCCTTGGTGCCATCGAGCGGGTCGACGAACCAGCAGCGCGGCTTGTGCAGCGCATCGCCACGCTCGATGCTCTCCTCGGCCACGATGCCGTCGTCCGGAAAGTGCTTCTCCAGCTCCGCGACGATGTACGCATTCGCGCGCTGATCCGCCTCGGTGACCGGGTTGTTCTCACCCTTGTAGGCGACCGCGAAGTCCTTCGCGTAGATCTCCAACAAGATCCGCCCCGCCCCCCGGGAGAGCTCGATCGCAGCCTCCAACTCACGTTCCAGCATGCGGGCCGTATAGCACGAGGGGGCGCTGGGATGCGGAGACGTGGGGCAGCAAGGAGGCGTACGCCGGGACGTGCACGACCACGTCCCACACGCGCTCGACCAGACGTGGCCGTGGCCGCGCACGTGCGCGTGATCGGTCCACTCAGTCTCGCCCCACCGCCGAAGGCTCGCCCCACTCCAGCAGCACTCGCCTCTTTTCTGCTCCACGCTCCAACGCTAGTGCTTGAGCTCGATCAGCAGCGCCCCCGCCCCCCCCAGCGCTTCCGACGCGCTCGCGAAGGCCAGGACCAGGTTCGCGACCGCGCTCTGGGTGAGCGCCTCGATCACCACGTCGCGCAGCACGCCGATGCCGTCCTCGCTGTGCTGGCCCTTGCCGTGGATCACGCACAGCACCGAGATGCCGCGCTTGTGGCTGCCGCGCACGAAGGAGACCACCGCGTCGCGCGCCAGGCGCTGGTTCATGCCGTGGAGATCGAGCGTCTCGCTCGCGCGTGTGCGCCGGGCCAGCTCGCGCGCGACGCGGGGCTGGGCCCCCGCGCGCACCGCTTGCACCCAGTCGCCCTCGCGCTCGATCCGGAAGCTCACGTCCTGCGCCACCAGCGCGTCGAGGCGCGCGCGCGCGTCGTCCTCGGCGCTGCGCCCGAACGGCACCACCTGGGCGGTGCGCGTCGGCACCTTGGGCGTGGTGGCCCCGACGCGCCCCGGCCGATCGCCGCCGAGCGGCTTCACGCCCTGCATCGCCAGGCTGAGCGCCAGCCCGTCGTCGTCGAGCTGCTTCTGCGCCTTGCGCGTGACCGGGCGCGGCGGGGGCAGCGGCTTGTTCTTGGCCGCCTTCCTGTCTTCCTCTGCCTGCTTCGAAGCGGCCTCCAGCTGCTTCTTCAGCGGCCCGAGCGCGTCCTTGAACGGCGAGGAGATCCGCTCCGGCACCTTGGCGGGCGCCGGACCCTGTTCGCCCTCGTCTTTGCTGCGCTTCTTGCTCACCGCCCATACAGCTAGCACGAGTCGCGTTTTCTTACCGGGCTGCTAGCACTACTGCCGTGACTGATCCGAATCCCTCGTTCTTCGCCCGGTTCGCGCTCGCGTTCGCGGCCTTCTTCAAGGTGCTGTTCGACGCCACCTACGCGGGGCGCCTGCTGCGGCTCCAAACTGGCGAGCCCACGCCGCCGCCGCCGCCGCCGGCGCCCGAGCCTGCGAAGCTGCGCGAGGTCCCCACGGACAGCGCGCTGCAGCTGCTCGGCCTGCTGCAGCGAGAAGGCCGCCTGATCGACTTCCTGCAGGAAGACCTCGGCGCCTATCCAGACGCCGCGATCGGCGCCACCGCGCGCGTGATGCACAGCTCCGTGCGCAAGGCGCTGCTCGCGCACGTCTCGTTCGAGCCGGTGCGCACCGAGAGTGAAGGTTCCTCGGTGCAGGTGCCGCAGGGTTTCTCGGCCAGCGAGATCCGCCTGATCGGCAACGTCGTCGGCGAGCCGCCCTTCCGCGGCACGCTCTCGCATGCGGGCTGGCGCGCCACCAAGATCGAGCTGCCCAAGCTGAGCCAGGGTTACGACGTGCGCGTGATCGCGCCCGCGGAGGTCGAGCTATGAGCGAGCCGGTGCACGCCGTCGGGATCGATCTCGGCACCACCCACTGCGCGCTGTCGAGCGTGGACCTCGACCTCAGCGAGGGCGAAGAGCTGGTCGAGAACGGGTTCGCGATCCCGCAGCTGGTCGCCCCCGGGCAAGTGGAGCCGCGGCCGCTGTTGCCGTCGTTCCTCTATCTCCCGCACGACAGCGAGCTGCCCCCCGGCTCGCTCACGCTGCCCTGGCTCAACGCCCCAACGCAGCTCGCGGTCGGCGAGGTCGCGCGCAGCCTGGGCGTGAAGAGCGCCGCGCGCCTGGTCTCCAGCGCCAAGAGCTGGCTCGGCTACACCGCGATCGATCGCCGCGCTGCGATCCTGCCCGCGGGGGCGCCGGCCGAGGTGCCCAAGATCTCGCCGCTGGAGGCGAGCGTGCGCTACCTGGAGCACATCCGCGCCGCCTGGGACGCGGCGCACCCGGACTCGCCGCTCGACGAGCAGCTGGTCACGATCACGGTGCCCGCGTCGTTCGATCCGGCCGCGCGCGAGCTCACCGCGGAGGCGGCACGCAGCGCGGGCCTCGGCCATGCGGTGCTGCTCGAGGAGCCGCAGGCCGCGCTCTACAGCTGGGTCGCGGGCTCACGCGGCGACTGGCGCTCGCAGGTCGGCCTGGGCGACGTGATCCTGGTGATCGACGTCGGCGGCGGCACCAGCGACTTCTCGCTGATCGCCGTGCGCGAGCAGGGCGGCGAGCTGGCGCTGGAGCGCATCGCGGTCGGTGAGCACATCCTGCTCGGCGGCGACAACATGGATCTCGCGCTCGCGTACCAGCTCAAGGCGCAGCTCGAACAGCAGGGCGTCACGCTCGACCCGGTGCAGCAGTCCACGCTCACGCAGGCCGCGCGCGTGGCCAAGGAGAAGCTGCTGACGGACCTCGACGCAGAGAGCGCGCCGGTGAGCATCCCGGGCCGCGGCTCCAAGCTGATCGGCGGCGCGGTGAACACCGAGCTCACCCGCGAGGACCTGCAGCGCGTGCTGCTCGACGGCTTCTTCCCGCCCGTGGAGGTCCACGACAAGCCGCAGAGCCGCGCCCGCTCCGCCCTCACGCGCGTCGGCCTGCCGTACGCGCAGGACGCCGCGATCACGCGCCACCTCGCGGCGTTCCTGACCCGGCAAGCGGGCCTGGATGAAGCCTCCACGTTCGCGCGTCCGACCGCGGTGTTGTTCAACGGCGGCGTGTTCAAGTCGCCGCTCTTGCAGGAGCGCATCTTGAACGTGCTCGATCACTGGCTCACCAGCGTGGGCAGCGAGCCCGTGCGCGTGCTGCAGGGTGCGGACCTCGATCTCGCGGTCGCGCGCGGCGCGGCCTACTACGGCCACGTGCGCAATGGCGGCGGCATCCGCATCCGCGGCGGCACCGCGATGGCGTATTACATCGGCGTCGAGAGCGCGATGCCGGCGGTGCCGGGCATGCCGCCGCCGATGCAGGCGCTGTGCGTGGCGCCGTTCGGGCTCGAAGAAGGTACGCGTGCGGAGCTTCCGGCATCCGAGTTCGGGCTCGTCGTGGGCGAGCCGGTGCGCTTCCGCTTCTTCGGCTCCAGCGTGCGCCGCGATGATCTCGCCGGCGACGTGCTCGATCGCTGGAGCGACGACGAGATGCACGAGCTGCAGGAGATCGAGGCGATGTTGCCGTCCGAGGGCCACGGCGCCGGGGAGATCGTCACCGTGCAGCTGCAGGCGGGCGTGACCGAGGTCGGCACCCTGGAGCTCGAGGCCGTGGAGAGCGCGGGCGCCCAGCGCTGGAAGGTCGAGCTCGATACGCGAGCGGACGCGTGAGCGCGAAGGCCGCGCGCTACGTCGTCGGCATCGATCTGGGCACCACACACACCGTGGTGGGCTTCGTCGACCTCGCGAACCGGGGTGCGATCCAGGTGTTCGCGGTGGAGCAGCTGGTCGCACCCGGGCAAGTCGCGCCGCGCCCGCTGTTGCCCTCGTTTCGCTACCACCCGACCGAGGGCGAGCTCTCCCAGGAAGACCTCGACTTCGGCCAGCTCGAGCCACCGGGCGTCGTGGGCACGCTGGCGCAGAAGCTCGGCGCCAAGGTGCCGGGGCGCCTGATCGCCAGCGCGAAGAGCTGGCTCTCGCACGGCGCCGTCGATCGCGCGGCAAACATCTTGCCGTGGGGCGCGGGCGAGAGTGTACCCACCATCTCGCCGGTCGCAGCGAGCGCCAGCTACCTCGCGCACGTGCGTGCACGCTGGAACGCGGCGCACCCGAAGGATGCGCTCGAAGACCAAGAGCTGGTGCTCACGGTGCCGGCGTCGTTCGACGAAGCTGCGCGCGCGTACACGCTCGAAGCTGCGAAGCGGGCAGGCCTGGCAAGACTGCGCCTGCTCGAAGAGCCGCAGGCCGCGTTCTACGACTTCCTCAATCGCCACCAAGATACGCTTGAAGCCGATCTGCAAGACGTGCGGCTGGCGCTGGTGGTCGACGTGGGCGGCGGCACCACGGACCTCACGTTGATCCACGTCGAGCTGCGCGAGAGCGGTCCGCGGCTGACGCGCATCGCGGTCGGCGATCACTTGATGCTCGGCGGCGACAACATGGACCTCGCGCTCGCGCGCGCGAGCGAGGCCGAGCTCTCGAAGGAGCGCCTGCCGGTCGCGCGCTTCGCGCAGCTGGTCGAGCAAGCGCGCGCGGCCAAGGAGACGCTGCTCGGCGCCGACGCCCCCGAACGAGTGAACGTCAGCGTGCTGGGCGGCGGCTCCAAGCTGATCGGCGGCACACTGACCACGACGCTGGAGCGCGAGCGTGTGCACGCGCTGATCGTCGACGGCTTCATGCCGCAGGTCAGCCTCGACGCGAAGCCGGAGACGCGCCGCATCGGCCTGGTCGAGTTCGGGCTGCCCTACGCGTCCGAGCCGGCCATCACCAAGCACATCGCCGCCTTCCTCGCGCGCCATCAAGGGGCGATCGCCGAGGCGCTCGGCACGCCGCTCGAGCAGCTCACGCTGCCCGATGCAGTGCTGTTCAACGGTGGCGTGTTTCGCGCTTCGGCGTTGAAAGAGCGCCTGACCGAGGTACTCGCCAGCTTCCGCCAAGCTCCCTTACGCGAGCTCGACAACGAGGAGCCCGAGCTGGCGGTCGCGCGCGGCGCCGTCGCGTACGGGCTCGCGCGCCGCGGCGTGGGCGTGCGCATCGGCGGCGGCTCCCCACGCAGCTACTACTTGATGATCGACCAGGCGAACACCGCGCTCTGCGTGCTGCCGCGCGGCGCCGAAGAAGGCGAAGAGCTGGTGCTCAAGAGCCGCACGTTCTTGCTGCGCGTGGGCAAGCCGGTGCGCTTTCGGCTCTGGACCACGAGCCTCGAGCGCCCGCACACCAGCGGCCAGCTGATCGAGCTCGACGACTCGTACCAGGAGCTGCCCGCGATCGCCGCCGTGCTCGAAGCGCAGGCCGGCGACCCCGAAGAGCTGCGCGTCGAGCTGCACACCGGCCTCACCGAGGTGGGCACACTGGAGATGAGCGCAGTCGTGCACGCGGCGCGTCGCTACAAGCTGGAGTTCGAGCTGCGCGGCACACGTGGGCAGAGCCAGGCGCCCCAGAAGATCACGCAGCTCCATCCGCGCTTCGCCGAGGCCACCGAGCTGGTCCACGCGTACTACGGCAAGTCGAACAAGGAGCTCGAGGGCAAGCGCATCAAGACGCTGCGCAACGACCTCGAGAAGGTGCTCGGCCCGCGCGAAGGTTGGGACAGCGCGCTCTTGCGCGAGCTGTTCTCCGCGCTGCTCGCGGGCGCCAAGCGCCGCCGCCGCTCCTCCGATCACGAGCGCCTCTGGCTGCACCTCACGGGCTTTTGCTTGCGGCCCGGCTTCGGCTACCCACTCGATCCGTTCCGCGTCGATCAGGTGTGGGCACTGCGCGGCGAGGGCCTGCAGTTCTCGCCGGACGCGGCGGTCTGGTCGCAGTGGTGGATCATGTGGCGCCGGATCGCGGGGGGGCTCGACGAGGCGCGGCAGACGGCGTTGCTCGACGAGCTCGCGTACTACCTGGAGCCGCAGGGTCCGCGGCCGCGCTCACGGCCCAAGGGTCCGAAGGCGCTCGGCCTGGAGGACATGGTTCGTCTCGCAGGTGCGCTCGAGCGAGTGCCTGTCGCGCGCAAGGTACAGCTCGGCGATTGGCTGCTGGCGCGGCTCGACAAGGGCGAGATCAGCGAGCAGAGCGCGTGGTGGGCCGTGGGCCGAATCGGCGCACGCGCACCGCTCTACGGCAGCGCGCACACCGTGGTGCCCAGCGAGATCGCGGGCAAGTGGCTGACGCGCGCGCTCGGCAAGAGCCTCGACGCGGTCGAGCAGGCACCCTTTGCCGTCGCACAGTTGGCGCGGCTCACCCACGACCGCCAGCGCGACCTCGACCCCGTGCTGCGCCAGCGCGCAGAAGACGCGCTCGCACGCGTGCGTGAAGGGGAGCTGTGGGTGAAGCTTGTGCGCGAAGGTGGTGAGCTGACGGCGGCCGAGCAAGGTCGCGTATTTGGCGAGTCGCTGCCCCCTGGCATCCGCCTCGAGGACGAAGCGCTGTAGGCAGTTGGAGGGCCCCCCATGCTGGATAGCGACGATGCCGTGGAGCCCATGTACAATCTGGCACGCATGTTTACGGTCGTGATCGCCGAGAAGGATGGCGCCGAGCGCCGGGTGACGTTCACCGAATCCGAGGTGACCATCGGTCGTGTACCGGGCAACGATGTGGTGCTGCCCAAGGGCAACGTCTCCAAGCGCCACTCGCGCATCGTGCTCAAGGACAACCGCTTCATCGTGGTCGACCTGAAGAGCACCAACGGCACGTACGTGAACGGCCGCAAGATCACGTCTCCGCTGGTGGTGAAGGAGGGCGACAAGATCTACGTCGGCGACTACGTGCTGACGCTGGAGGGCGCGAACGCGCTCGATGCCCCGCGCGCGCCGTCGTTGCTGTCGTCCGATCTCAAGCCGGGCGCCACGCTCGCCGGCCGCAACACGATCGCCGAGTCCGAGCCGGTCTCGGACGAGCTGCCGCTGGTGCTGCGCGGCGTGTCGCACTCGTCGATGCCGGCGACCTCGGTCGCGCGGCCCTCCGAGCTACCGGTGCCCGAGCCGCAGTCCGCAGAGCTCGAAGAAGAGCCGATCCTCGCCGCCGAGAGCGAGCTCGAGGTCTTCGAGGGGCGCGTGGAGCGCTCCACCAAGGCCGAGAGCGACGGCGCGTTGCCGCTGCCCCCACCCCCGCCGCCGATCGAGCTGCGTGAGCGCCTGGCGGGTCGCAGCACGGTCAACGAGTACGCCGGCGATCAGCTGGGGCCGCTCGACGCGGTGCTCGCGGACCCGGCGGTGTTCCACGTGGTGGTCGAGCGCTTCGATCGCGTGCGCGCGGATCGCGGCGCGGGCCTCGCCGTGGAGCGTGTGAGCTTCGCGTCGCCCGAGGCGCTGGGGAAGCTCGCGCGCGGCATTGCAGCGCAGGCGGGCCTGCCCAACAGCGTCGCCAGCTACGACATCTCGCTACCGAGCGGCCTGCAAGTGGTCGCGGTGTTGCCCGCCGCGGCCAGCAATGGCCCCGTGCTCTCGCTGCGTCGGCGTCCCTCGCACCTGCAGCAGCTGACGGAGATGGAGCGCCGGCACTTGCTCACGTCGCAGGTGAGCGGGCGCATCACGGAGGCGCTGCAGCACAAGCGCCACGTCTGGATCGTGGGCCCGAGCGGCAGCGAGCTGGCTGCATTCGCATCCGGCGCGCTCGCGACCTGCCTGGGCAACGAGCGCGTGGCGCTGTTCGAGCGTGCGCCCGAGCTCGCGATCGGCGATCGCTCGGCGATCTGCCTCAAGCTCGGCACCGTGCCCACGGCGGAGCTGCTGGAGCGCGTGCGCTCGTTCCGGCCTGATCGGCTGGTGGTGCACGGCGTGCGCGAGGCCGAGCTGTCCGTGCTCCTCGATGCGTTCGCGCACCGACCAGACGGCAACATCGCCACCTACGAGGCGCGCTCGGCCAAGGATGCGCTCGTCGCGTTCGACCGCGCGCTCGGCGCCGACCTCGCGCTGCGTGCCGTGTCGCTGCTGGTCGAAGTGCGCCGCGTGGATGGGACCACGAAGGTGATCGGCGCCTACGACGTCGAGCTCGATGGCGCGGGCGACCTCGCGCTCAAGCAGCATTGAGGCACGCGTGCTGAGGCATGCTTGCCCACGGCCCCGCGCGGGCACGCGATAGTTGCGCTAAATCAGGCACTCTGAGCAGCGAGCACGCGGCTTGCACCACGCTCCGCTGTGAGCTTGGAAGGCAGACGAGCGCCGTTCGCAGAGTCCAACCAGAGTTGGCCCGAAGATCGAGACCGCCTGTTGAAGGCGCGTGTGAGCGAACTCGGGCTCGCCGTCGCGGGCAGCCGGCTCGAGCCACTCGTGCGCCAGCTGTACCGAGAGCTGGAGGCCGCGGGCATCGACCTCCGCCCCTCGATCTTCCTGTCGGAGGAGTGGGGATGTCCGGAAGGTGTGCCCGCGATCGGCATCCCGTTCTACCTCGCCGACCAGCGCCTCTCGCGGCTCGAGAAGGAGGTGATGGAGACGATCGAAGCCGAGAGCGACCACGAGATCTCCGCCTACCTGCGCCACGAGTGCGGCCACGCGTTCAACTACGCCTACCGTCTGTTCGAGACCGAAGCCTGGCATGAGACGTACGGACCTTACTCGCGGCCGTACCGCGAGCACTACGAGCCGAACCCGTTCTCGCGCAACTTCGTGCGCCACATCCCCGGCTGGTACGCGCAGAAGCACCCGGACGAAGACTTCGCCGAGTCGTTCGCGGTCTGGCTGACCCCCGGGGAGGACTGGCGCAAGACGTACGCGGACTGGGGCTGCCTGCCGAAGCTGCAGTACGTCGATCGCATCGTGCGCGAGCTCGGGCATGCCAAGCCCGTGGTGCCGCCCGAGTACGACGCCAGCCAGGAGCTCGCGTACACGATCAGCGAGTACCACGAGCGCTTCTCGTACACGCCGACCGAGGTCCCTTCGTACTTCGACGGCGACCTGCGCGAGCTGTTCGAAGATGGCCTGGCGCCCGCGGGCGCGCTCCTCGCCGATGACTTCTTGCAAGGGCTGCGGCGGCAGCTGGTCAGCGACATCGGCTACTGGACCGGGCTGCACGAGTCGATCGTGCGCTCGCTGATCGAGCACTTCGCCGCGCGCGCGCGCGAGCTCGGGTTGTGGCTGCGTGAAGAAGATCGCGCTCGCCTCGCGCTGCGCGTGACCTCGTACGCGACGACGCTGTCGATGAACCGGCTGTACAAAGGTGACTTCGTCATCAAGTAAGGAGACTCGTGAGCAGGACCCTGAAGATCACGGTGATGTACGATTCGCTCGAAGACCGCGTGCAGGCGGAGCGCAAGGCGCAGGGTGAGAAGTGCGCGCCGCTGGTCTGTGAGCTGCTCGAGGGCGCGCTGCGCGAGGCCGGGCATACGGTGACCAGGCTGAGCGTCGCCAACACGCGCGCGGCGGTGGCGGGGCTCGCAGACGACGACAGCGACCTGGTGTTCAACGTGTGCGAGTCGTTCAACGGCCGCGACGCCAGCGAGCACCACGCCGCCGCGCTGCTGGAGATGTGCGGCAAGCGCTTCACGGGCGCGGGCTCGATCGGCTTGATGTTGGCGGGCGACAAGGCGCTCAGCAAGAAGCTGCTGCGCTTCCACGGCATCAGCACGCCGCGCTTCTCGGTGATGGACGCAGGCGCCGCCGATCACATCGACGACCTGAGCTTTCCGATGTTCGTGAAGCCCTCGAACGCCGATGCGTCGATCGGCATCGACCATCGCTCGGTCGTGCACAACGTCAAGGAGCTGATGGAGCGCATCTCGTACATCAAGACCGAGTTCCAGTCGCCCGCGCTGATCGAGGAGTACGTCGAGGGCCGCGAGATCTACGTGGGGGTACTCGGCGGGGAGAAGCCGCAAGCGCTGCCGCTCGTGGAGTGGGACTTCTCGCGTCTGCCCGACGGTACACCGCGCATCGCGAGCGCCGAGGCGAAGTGGGACACCGAGAGCTCGCGCTACAAGGACGCTCCCGAGGTGGTGGTCAAGGACCTGCCGCCGCACGTGGTCAAGGCCCTGCAAAATGCCGCGGTGGAGGCCTTCCGCGCGCTCAAGCTGCGGGACTACGGCCGCGTCGACATGCGCGTGCGGCGCCGACGCCCGGAGGTGGAACAGGCGGGCGAACGACCGTCTCTGATCGATGAGTGGGAGTTCTACGTGATCGAGGTGAACCCCAACGCGCACCTCGCGCTCGACAGCGAGCTGCCGATGGCTGCGCAGGCGCACGGCCTACCCTATCGCGCGTTGATCGAGCGCATCGTCGATGGCGCCATGGCGCGCGCGCTCGATTGATCGACGCGCGCATGCGTGCACACGAGCAACGCCAGCTACGCTCCGGCGGGGACGCGGCGCTGCTCGCGCACACACGCGCCTTGGTGGACGCCGCGCTCGGCGACCAGGTCCCTTAGCGACGGCGACGGCGCAGCAAGAGCGCCAACAGCGCCCACGCGCCACCCTGCGTAGCGCCGAGCTGGCAGCCCTTGCTCTTCACCTCGCAGCGCAGGTCGACGTCGATCGTCTGCGTGTGCTCCTCGCGCTCACCGAGTGCATGCGCGATCAGCTTCACCTCGTGGCGGCGCGCGGTGAGCGAGTCGTAGCCACCGCAGGTGGTGTCCGGGTTGGGCGGCACGTCGCAGCGTGCCCACAGCTGCTCGCGCAGCTCGCCGAATGCGTAAGGTGCGTAGTAAGACGACGACGCATGCGGCAGGCCGTCGACCTCGATCCGCAGGCGCAGGTAGTTCTCGGCGCTGCTCGGCGGCTGGTAGCTCACGCTGGCGTAGATACGTCGTTCGCCGTGCGGCGCGTCCGCGTACTTCTCGATCACCTGCACGCCGGGCGCCTGATCGAACGACGCCGCCGGCGCGACGAAGAAGGTGCGCGTCTGCTCGCTCGGCACGGCGCACGCCGTTCGGTACGACACGCGCACCTGTTGCCCGAGCTGGAGCGCGGCATCCGGCGACCACACTTGATCGGGACCCGCCCACTTCACGCTCGCGGGGATGACCTCGCTCGAGGCGACATCCGTCAGGCGCAGGCCTTGCGTGTTGGAGCCGGTGACCTCGAACACGAACGCGTTGATCGGCACGTTGTCGGTCTTCGGCAGCGCGATCGGCGCGCTCGTGCAGTCGACGGCATCACACGCCAGCGCAGGCACGGCGAGGGCCCACGCGATCACGAACGCCAACACCTTCATGCTCTCTCCAGCTCCAGGTCCGGCCTTCGCCCGCACACGTAGGCGACGGCGGCCTCCTCATCCGCGAACACCACCGGGGAGCTGTCGGGCTGGCCGCGCAGCAGACGCACGCTCTGCATCGAGCCCACCGAGGTCTGGGTCAGCAGCGCCCGGCGCGCGAAGCGCAGCAGGAAGACGTCGCTGCGCTCGACCAGGATCGTGTGCAGCCTGGGGTCGGTCGACATCGGCGCGCGCCGCCAGTCGAGCAGGATGCCGAGCGCACGGTCGAGCGGCAGCAGGGCGCGGTCGCACTCCGCCAGCGCTCGCTCGGCCTCGTCGTAGCTCGCGAACGTGCGCTCGGTGCGTACGATCGTCGCGTAGCCGGACGCGACGTTGTGCACCACCACCATGTGATTGCCGCGGGAGAGCGTCGGCACCTGCCGATCCTAACGCGGGCGCCGGCCCAGCGGGGTCCTCGTGCGCCCAATCGTGGCGAGGCTTACTTGAGCGCCTCGATCACGGCGTCGCCTACCGCACGGGTGCCGAGCAGCGTCTTGCCGGTCTTGTCGCCGCGCCAGAGATCGGCGGTGCGCTTGCCGCTCTCCAGCACCGCGGCGACGGCGTCTTCGATCTTGGTGGCGATGTCCTTCCGGCCCACCGTGTTCTCGAACAACATCGCGACCGACAGGATGGCGGCCAGCGGGTTCGCCTTGTCCTGCCCCTGGATGTCCGGCGCCGAGCCGTGGATCGGCTCGTACAGCGCGTTGCGGTCGCCGAGCGAGGCCGAGGGCAACAGGCCGATCGAGCCGGTGGTGGCGCCCGCCTCGTCCGAGAGGATGTCGCCGAACAGGTTCTCGGTGACGATCACGTCGAACTGACCCGGCCCGAGCACCAGCTGCATCGAGCAGTTGTCGACGTACATGTGGCTGAGCGCGACGTCCGGATAGTCCTTGCCGAGCTCGGTCATCACCCGGCGCCAGAGCACCATCGTCTCGAGGACGTTGGCCTTGTCCACGCTGCAGACCTGCTTGCGGCGCTTCTGCGCGAGCTCGAAGGCGCGCTTGCCGATGCGCCGGATCTCGCCTTCGTTGTAGGTCAGCGTGTTGATGCCCACCTGCGAGCCGGGCTCGCCCTGGAGGCTGCGCGGCTTGCCGAAGTACAGGCCGCCGATCAGCTCGCGCACCACCACGTAGTCGACCTGGCGCGCGAGGTCCTCGCGCAGGGGCGAGGCATCCGCGAGGCTGGGGAAGATCTTGGCCGGGCGCAGGTTCGCGTAGACGCCCATCGCCTCGCGCAGCGCGAGCAGGCCCGTCTCCGGCTTCTTGTCGCGCTCCAGCTTGTCCCACTTGGGGCCGCCGATCGCGCCGAGCAACACCGCGTCGACCTCCTGGGCACGCCTCAGGACCACGTCCGTGGCCGGCACGCCGTGCACGTCGATGGAGGCGCCACCGAAGGGCTGGTGCTCCAACTTGACGGTCAAGTTCGCCTGCTTGGCCACCAGCTCGAGCACGCGCACCGCCTCGCGCGTCACCTCGGTGCCGATTCCGTCGCCGGCGATCACCAGAACTTCGAGCTTACTCATCGCGCTTCTCCAAGCTGTACGACCATGCAGGTGGTTCGGCCCAGATCTAGTGCACCCACGGACATTGGCCAGCCACCACAAACGTCGCGTGATCATCCGCGTTCTGGGCCGCGTTGTTGATCGCTTGCGGGGTTCTTGTTACAAACGCCTAGGCGTATCTGGGGGGATTTAGGCTCGCATGATCTTCGATTGGCTGCAGAGCCTGTTCTCTCATGACATCGCGGTCGACCTGGGCACGGCGACCACGCTGATCTGGGTCAAGGGCAAGGGCATCGTCTCGTGCGAGCCGTCCGTGGTCGCGGTCCAGCGCGGCCCACGCGGCGAGAAGAAGGTGATCGCGGTCGGCACCGAGGCCAAGGAGATGCTCGGCCGCACGCCGGGCAACATCGAGGCGGTGCGCCCGCTGCGCGACGGCGTGATCGCCGACTTCGAGATCACCGAGGCGATGCTGCGCTACTTCATCCAGCGCGCCCATCGCGGCCGCGTGCGCGTGATCATCTGCGTGCCCTTCGGCATCACCGAGGTCGAGAAGCGCGCGGTCAAGGAGAGCGCCGAGAGCGCCGGCGCGCACGAGGTGTTCCTGATCGAAGAGCCGATGGCGGCCGCGATCGGAGCGGGCCTGCCGATCACCGAGCCGAGCGGCAACATGGTGGTCGACATCGGCGGCGGCACCACCGAGGTCGCGATCATCTCGCTCGCCGGCATCGTCTACTCGCAGTCCGTGCGCGTGGGCGGCGACAAGATGGACGAGGCGATCATCAGCTACATGAAGCGCAAGTACAACCTGCTGATCGGCGAGCAGACCGCCGAGCGCGTGAAGTGCACGATCGGCACGGCGTACCCCGAAGAGCGCGTGGAGACGACCGAGGTGAAGGGCCGCGACATGCTCGCGGGCATGCCCAAGACCATCGTCGTCAACAGCGCCGAGATCCGCGAGGCGCTCAGCGAGCCGATCAACGCGATCGTCGAGGCAGTGATGCTGGCGCTGGAGAAGACCCCGCCCGAGCTGAGCGCGGACATCGTCGACAAAGGCATCGTGCTCACGGGCGGCGGTGCCCTGCTCCGCAATATCGACGTGCTTTTGCGCGAAGAAACGGGTCTGCCGGTTACAGTGTCCGACGACCCGGTGAGCTGCGTGGTGCTCGGGTCCGGCAAGGCGCTCGATCACATCGAGCTGCTTCGCAACGTGACCATCTCCTGACAGGAGCGCGGTGAACTTCTTCCGGCGGTATCGCGATGAGATGGTGGCGCTGCTGCTGCTCGCGGTGCCGTTTCTGTTCTTGCGCGCCAACCTGATCGATCCCACGCGCTCCACCGTGCTCGATCGCTGGGCGATGTCGATCAGCGCACCGGTGCAGTGGCTCGCCACCAAGACCGCGCGCGGCGCCTCGACGATGATCGAGGAGTACACGTACCTGGTCGACGTACGGCGCGAGAACGATCGCCTCTCGTACGAGAACGCGCGGCTCAAGCAGCAAGTGCACGACCTGGAGTCGCTCGATCGCGAGAACGCGCGGCTGCGGCAGCTGCTGGTGCTGCGCGACGAGCTGCGCAGCGAGGCGATCAGCGCGCGCGTGATCGCCAAGGACATCTCGCCGCTGTTCCGCGTGATCCGCGTGCGGCTCGACCGCGGTCGCGACGACCGCGTCGCGGCCGGCATGCCGGTGGTGAGCACGGATGGGCTCGTGGGGCAGATCTCGCGCGTGTTCGATCGCTACGCGGACGTGATGCTCACGGTCGACGACGGCAGCGCGGTGGACGTGGTGGTGCAGCGCACCGGCTCGCGCGGCATCCTGCGCGGCACCGGCGAGAACGAAGGCTACAAGGCGCGCATCCAGTACCTGCTGCGCGCGGACGAGATCCAGGTCGGCGACCTGGTCGTCACCTCGGGCCTCGGTCGGCGCTTCCCGCCCAACCTGCAGGTGGGCACCGTCTCCAGCGTCGAGAAGCGCGAGTTCGGCTTGTATCAGCTCGCCGAGCTCACGCCGTCCGTGAACTTCGCGCGCATGGAAGAGGTCTTCATCCTCACCGCGGGCGCACGCGAGACGTCTACGCTCGCGCGCGGGCAACCCGGGGCCACGCCGTGATACGCGACCTCTCGCTGCTGCTCGTCGCCTTTCTGCTGCTGGCGCTCGAGTCGGCGGTGGGCAGCGTGACGCAGCTCGGCCCGCTGATGCCGAACCTGGTGCTGCCGATCGTGATCTACCTCGGCATCACGCAGGAGATCGCGCTCTGGCGCGTGGCGGTGCTGAGCGCGCTGCTCGGTGCGCTGGTCGATACCGCGAGCGGCAACGCGCTGGGCTTGATGACGTTCGTGCATGTTGCCACGTTGGTCGCCGTGCGTGCGGGAAGCCTTCGCCTGTTGATGCGCGGACGCTTGTCGCAGGTGGCGATCACGGCGCTGGTCGCGGCGTTGGGCTCGCTGTTGGTGATCGCGCTGCGCAGCTTGTTTCGCGCCAACCCGCAGGTGCCCTCGACCAGCACGCGGCACTGGTTGATCGCGACCGTGGTGCCCAGCCTGGCGACGGGGCTGGTGGCGCCGCTCGTGATCCAGCTGGTCCGGCGCGTGGATGCGCGCAGCCGCCGCGACGAGACGGCCACGCTCGCGCGCCGTGCAGCGAGTGAGTCGTGAACTTACTCAGCGTCAGCCGCGAGGTCGGCGAGTTCAGGAAGCGCTATCGCTGGATGGCGCTCGGTGTGGCGTTCGCGTTCGGCCTGTTGTTCGCGCGCGTGCTGTACCTGCAGGTGCTCGACTACAACCGCTACGCCGCGATCGCGAGCGAGAACATCCTCAAGACGCAGAGCATGCCGGCCACGCGCGGGATCATCCGCGACACGGCCGGCCGCGTGATCGCGCAGAACCGGCCGGCGTATCGGCTGTTCATCACGCCCTCCAAGCTGCGCGGCGAGGACGACCTGAGCAACTTGATCGAGCTGCTGCAGCTCGACGAGCAGGGCAAGGCGCTGCTGCGCGCGCAGCTGGAGAAGGTGCCGGATCGCAGACGTGCGCACCAGGTGCAGGTGCTCGGTGAGCTGACGCGCGATCAGCTCGCCGCCGTGGAGACGCACGCACGCGACTTGCCCGCGGTCGAGCTGATCGGCGTGCCGGTGCGCGACTACACCTACGGCAAGCTCGGCGCGCACGCGGTGGGCTACCTGAACGAGATCAGCGCCGAGGAGCTGACCGACAAGCAGCAGCTCGGCTACCGCGCGGGCGACACGATCGGAAGGAGCGGGCTGGAGCGCGCCTGGGAGACCTTGTTGCGCGGGCAACGCGGGAAGAAGCGCGTGTACGTCGACGCGCGTGGCAGGAAGAGCAAGCTGACGCCGCGCGGCGCCGACGAGCAGCAAGAGGAAGAGCCGGTGCCCGGGCGCGACCTGACGCTGACGCTCGACATGGAGCTGATGCGCAGCATCGAGCACGCGTTCCGCGGGCACCCCTCCGGCGCGGCAGTGGTCGTCGACGTGCACAACGGGCAGGTGCGCGCGCTGTTCTCGAAGCCGTCCTACGACCTCAACGAGATGAGCGGCAAGCTCAGCCAGGAGCGCGCCGACGAGCTGTTCGAGAACCCGTTCCGCCCGCTGATCGACAAGACGTTGTTCGAGACTTACTACCCTGGCTCCACGTTCAAGCCGGTCAGTGCGCTCGCCGCGCTCACCGATGGCATCGTCGACGAGCACACCGAGGTGACGTGCGGCGGCGTGCTGGAGATGGGCAACCGGCGCTTCCGCTGCGAGCACGTGCACGGCCGGATCGCGATCAAGGAAGCGCTGATGCGCTCCTGCAACATCTACTTCTACAAGCTGGGTGAGGCCGCGGGCATCGACCGCATCGCGCGCATGGCGTTCGACTTCGGGCTCGGCGAGAAGACCGGCATCGGCATCAACACCGAGGCCAAGGGCCAGATCCCCACCAAGGCTTGGTACGAGGAGCGCGGCGAGCCCTTCCGCATCGGCTACTCGCTGAACACCGCGATCGGCCAGGGTGATACGCGCGTGAGCTTGATGCAGCTCGCGCTGGCCTACGCCGCGATCGCCAACGGCGGGACCCTGTACGTGCCGCAGGTGGTCGAGAGCGTGAACGCGCCGGACGGCAGCCTGCTGGAGCGCTTTGCGCCGCAGGTGCGCCGCAAGACCGAGCTCTCGCCGCTGCACCTCAAGCTCGTGCACGAAGCGCTCACCAACGTGGTGAACAAGGAGGGCGGCACCGCCTACGACCCCAAGTACAAGGATGGGATCGTCGCGGTCGCCGGCAAGACGGGCACCGCGCAGGTGGAGCAGCACCTGCGCGACAAGAGCGACGAGAAGAAGAGCTGGTACATCTACCGCTCGCACGCCTGGTTCGCGGGCTGGGCTCCGGCGCAGAACCCGGAGCTGGCGGTGGTGGTGATGGTCGAGCACGGCGGTGGCGGCGGCAAGAACGCAGCGCCGATCGCGGTCGACGCGATGCAGCACTACTTCGGCGCGCAGAACGGTCCCGTGCTGACCAACACGAAGGCTCCCTGATGGCGACGATCCGCGGCGGCATACGCGAGCAGTTCGACTGGATGTTGTTCGGCGCGATCGCGCTGATCGCGTTCCTCGGCGTGACGAACCTGTACAGCGCGACCAGCGCTGGCAAGGCGAGCATGACCGAGATCTACCTGACGCAGCTGTACTTCATCCTGGCCGGCGGGGTGGTGGCCGCGATCATCGCCGCGATCGACTACCGCTACTACGAGCGCCACGGCTGGGTCGCGTACGGGGTCGGCGTCGCGACGCTGATCCTGCTGTTCGCGGTCGGGCGAAGCGTACGCGGCTCGGTGCGCTGGCTGTCGATCGGCGCGTTCTCGCTGCAGCCGAGCGAGCTGATGAAGATCTTCCTGATCATCGCGCTCGCGAAGTACCTGCACAACGACCCCAAGACCACGGGCAGGACGCTACGGGACTTGATCCCTCCAGGCTTGATCTTGGCGCTGCCGATGGTGTTGATCCTGAAGCAGCCCGATCTCGGCACCGCGCTGATCTGCGTCGCGATCTTCACCTCGATCATGCTGCTGACGAACCTCAAGTGGCAGTCACTGGTCACGCTGGTGATCTGCGCCGTGGCCGCCATCCCGCTGACCTGGGCGTTCGTGCTGGAGGAGTACCAGAAGGAGCGCGCGATCTCATTCTGGAGCTCGTTCGTCGATCCCGAGAAGGACATGCTCGGCTCGGGCTGGCACGCCTACCAGAGCAAGGTCGCGATCGGCTCGGGCGGCATCTGGGGCAAGGGCTTCATGCAGAGCACGCAGAACCAGTACGGCTTCGTGCCTGACCAGCACTCGGACTTCCCGTTCTGCATCTACGCCGAGGAGCACGGGCTGGCGGGCGTGATCGTGCTGCTGGGCGCCTACCTGTTCCTGATCCTGCGCGGGCTGAAGGTCGCCTCGCAGGCGAAGGATCGCTTCGGCGCCGTGCTCGCCGTGGGCGTCAGCGCGATGTTCTTCTTCCACACCATCATCAACGTGGGCATGGTGATGGGGCTGTTGCCGGTCGTGGGCATCACCCTGCCCTTGTTCTCGCACGGCGGCTCGAGCGTGCTCACGTTCATGATGGGCATCGGCCTGCTGATGAACGTCAGCATCCGCCGCTTCCACTTCTAAAGCCTGAGCTGAAGCTCGTCGCTAGCGGCGCAGCAGACCGGGCCGCAGCCGGGTCCGTTGGGCTGGCTGCGCGCGTACTTCGGCTTCAGCGTCGCGTCGCCGATCGGCTTGCCCTCGAGGAACGCGGCCGCCTTGATCTCGCGCGGGAAGCCGCTGAACGAGACGCTCCAGAACGAGTGGCTCGCCGCTGGCAAGTCACAGCCCGACTCCGCGAGCACCACGTCGCCATCACACATCGCGTTGCGATGCGAACACGACCGCAGCGGCAGCTTGCCCGTACACGTCACCATGCGCCCATCCACATCGAACTGAAAGCGGTAGCTGCCCTCGGGCCACGGCGCCTTGGGCTGAAACACCACGCTGAAGCCACTCTCGCAGCCCAGCTCGGTGCAGACCTTGCCATGCTCGATCGGCGCCACTGCCCCCGGACACGCCTCCTGCAGCGCACTCCGCGCCTCCGTGGGCGCCTCCCGCACCGACTCCTTCGAACAGCCGGCCAGAACGAGAGTGATCAGGAGAGCGCGCTTCATGCGAGCGATCCGTAGCACCCTTTACAGACCCACGTGCGCGGTCTTGCCGGCGAGGATGTCGCGCCCCCAGTCGACTAGTTTTTTGTCGCCGATGGTGCCGGTGTAGAAGGAGTCGCCGTAGAGCCAAGTGTGTTGGGTGCCTTCCGGGTACCAGGTGCCGAAGTTTGGGTAGGGCCTCATCGCGTACCAAATGCGGGAGAACACTTCGCCGCCAAGCTCTCGACCGCACGGGCGAGCGGTCTGACCCGCGCGGCCTCGGCCTGCGGTGCGCGGCGAGAGCGCCGGTGTTCGAGAGCGCTCACGCTGACTCGGCGCGCATCGCGCTCCGGGGCGGTCAGTCGCAGATCGCGGCCGTCGGGGCGGGTGGGTACCAGTCGGCTTGGGGGATCACGAGGTTGTCGCCGGTGTTCGGTGGCGCGTTGGTCGTGAACGGAGCGCGCGCGGGCACGCCGTCGATCAGCACCTCGAACAGATACTGGCTGCCGCCGTCCGCGATGTCCTCGAGAACGATCGACTTCGTGGGCAGCGCGTTGCTGGCGTAGTTGCGGTAGTAGCCGATCTCGCGCGCTTCCCCGCTCGGCGCGAGGGTGATGCGCACCTCGAGCATGTGGTCCTTGCCGTTTGCGCAATCCGGCGGTCGCCAGTCGGGCGCGGGGGCGGCCAGCGACAGCACGATGTCCCCGGTGGCGGTGTACTCGTCCTCCCGAAAGTCCACGAAGTTGGTGCTGTGCTCGAACGCGCCCACGCCGCTCGGCGCGACGTCCTCGCGCCAGATGTGCTCGGAGCCCGCGACCCCGCGCAGGACTCCGTACTGGATCTCGTTGTCGTCGTTGGTGTCCGCGTAGAACAGCAGCTCGTGCACGCTGCCCGGCTCCATCACCCGCGTCAGCTGCAGGACCTCGTCAGGATAAGGCACGCCGAGCTTGGCCGGCGGCAGCACGATGCGCGCGTGCGTGCGCAGGCGGAGCTTGACGCCACCATCGTCTGCGTTCGCGAGCGAGGCCG
>DASUME010000746.1:0-17212 GCA_036277895.1 Polyangiales bacterium | reverse complement strand
GCTCGCGAGCAGCCGGTAGGCCGCGTTGGAGCTGCCGGCGGGCGCCATCACGTACGCGTGCTCGAAGAACAGCGGGGAGATGCTGTCTTTCTCGACGAAGCGCGACAGCTCGATGTCGCGCGACTGCTCGGGCGCGAGCGCCTCGAGCTCCTCGTCGGTGACCACGATGTACGCGTCGTCGAGCTCGTAGCCGCGTGCGATGTGCTCGCCGTCGAGCGGCTTGCCGTCTTCGCTGAAGTAGCGCCGCGACACCGGCTTGCCGCTCGGCGCGATCATGCGCATCGAGCGACGGCTCTCGTGGGTGGCCGAGTAGAGCTCCACCGGGATGGTGACCAGCCCGAAGCTGATCGTGCCCGACCAGAACGCGCGCGAACGGCCCTCTGATTTCTTAGGCAACCTTGCGCTCCTTCTTCTTCGCGGGCGCCTTCTTCACGCTCGCGAGGCTCCTGGCGAGCGCGGCCGACAGATCGCCCGACTCGCGCTTGGTGCTCGGCTTCTTCAGCCGCGGCTTGTGGCCCTTGGCCTTCTGCTCGATGAACTTCTCCACGCGCTCGCGGTACTCGTCCTGGTACTCCTGCGGATCGAACTCGTCCGCGTACGCCGCGATCAGCTGCTCGGCGAGCTTGGCTTCTTTCTCGGACTGCGTGCGGCCCGTCGGCTCGGGCAGCGCCTGCGCCACTTCGTCCGCGCTGTGCAGCGTGGTCAGCAGCAGGTAGCCGTCCTTCGCGGTCAGCGCACCCGCGTACGCTTGATTGCGCATCACCCAGCGCGCGAAGCCGATCACACCTTCGGCCTGCATCGCGTCGGCGAGCGCGAAGTACGCGCCGGCCTCGCCGTCGGGTCCGAGGAAGTAAGGTCGGATCAGCCACTCCGGACCGAGCTTGTCCGCGGGCAAGAAGCCACTCAGCTCGATCTCGCGCGAGGCCTTGGGCGCGAGCTTGTCGAGCTCCGCCTTGTCGAACAGCACGAAGCCGTCCTCGACCGGGAACCCGTGGCGCGCGTCCTGGTACGCGACGATCTCGTCGGTGTCCGGATCGACCAGCTGCTGGTGCACGGGCTCCTTCGAGCGCGCGTCGAGCAAGCGGAAGTGCACTCCATGCTCTTCGACCGCGGAGTACAGCTTGACCGGCAGCTTCTCCCGGCCGATGTGCAAGCTCCCCTTCCAGATCGCGCGCGCCGCCATGCGTTGCCCTTCTTCTGCTCGCGCGCGGAGAACCACGCGCTTCGACCCTGTGCGGAAAGAAGCAACGCACGTGCCTACTTCTTGGGCCGCTCGCGGATCACGGCCTTCGCCGGCTTGTCCTCGCGCAGGCCCTGAAAGCTCGGGTGGCGCAGGAGCCCGTCGCTAGTGAACTCCGTGAACGCGACCTCGGCCACCAACGTGGGCTCCACCCACTTCGCACCGCGGACCGGTGCACCCTTCGGGGGATTCTCGAACGGGGGCGTGTCGCGCTCGAGCGGCTTCAGCGCCGCGTGCAGCTCGCGCAGCGAGGCCTGCGAGAAGCCGGTGCCCACCTTGCCCGCATAACGCAGGCCCTTTCCCTCGCGCACGCCGACCAACAACGCACCGAGGTGCGTGCGCGAGCCGCCCGGCGGCGTGTAGCCTCCGATCACGAACTCCTGCCGCGCGATGCACTTCACCTTCAGCCAGTCCTTGGTGCGGCCGGCCTTGTACACGCTCTCGGCGCGCTTGGAGATGATGCCTTCCAGCTTCAGCTCGCCAGCGCGCGCGAAGAAGGCGGGCCCGTCGCCGACGACGTGATCGCTGTACCGTACGTTGCGCTTCTGCCCCTTCAACACCTCGGCCAGGCGCGCCTTGCGCTCGAGCAGCGGCAGCGGGCGCAGGTCCTCGCCGTCGAGCCAGAGCAGATCGAATGCGAAGTAGATCAGCGCGCCTTCGCGTCCCGCGCTGAGTGCGTTCTGCAGATCTTGGAAGCTGCTCACGCCGTCCGGCTTCATGCTGCACAGCTCGCCGTCCAAGGCCGCGCTCTTCACGGGCAGCTCTGCCAACGCCGCACGCAGCGTGGGCACACGCTCGCTCCAGTCGATGCCGTTGCGCGTGAACAGCTTCACGTCGGCGTGCCGACCTCGCTCCACACGCGCGACCAGGCGGTAGCCGTCGAGCTTGATCTCGTGGATCCAACTGGCGCTGTCGGGGGCGGCGTCGACCAGCGTCGCGAGCTCGACCTCGAACGTCTCCGGAAGCTTCTTACTCGCCGGTGTCGGCATAGGCGACAGTCTCGCCTGCTTCCGCGAACGCGTGAAGGCTCGGCACGTCGAGATCGCGCGCCATGCTGCGCGCGTACAGCCGGAGATAGTCGCGCGCCATGCGCCGCGCCGCGAAGCGCTGGTAGGCCACTCGCGCCACCAGCCGCCGGTCCAGCTGCGCGATGCGCGACAGCGAGCTGACCGCACCCTCGATGCTGTTGACCACGAACCCGGTCACGCTCTGGTCGACCAGCTCGGGCACCGAGCCATTCCGCCACGCGATCACAGGCGTGCCACACGCCATCGCCTCGATCATCGTCAGCCCGAACGGCTCGGGCCAGTCGATGGGGAACAGCAGCGCAAACGCACCCGCGAGCAGCTCGCCCTTCTGCGCCTCGTTCACCTCACCCACGAACTCCACGAACGGCTCGCGCAGGATCGGCTTCAGCGTCTGGTAGTAGGCGTAGTCGGCACGATCGATCTTGGCGGCGATCTTGAGCGGCATGCCCGCGCGGCGGGCGATCTCGACCGCGCGATCGACGCGCGTCCACGGCGCGATGCGGCCGACGAACGTCAGGTACGAACCGCGCTCGTGGCGCGGGCGGTACAGCCCGTCCGGCAGGCCGTGCTGCACGGTGCCGAGCCAGCTCGCGCTGGGCAGCGGCCGGCGCTGCGCGTCGCTGATCGAGATAAGGCGCAGCGCGGCCTGCTCGTAGAGCACCTGGTTTTCGGGCAGATCCAGGCGCTCGTGCACCGTGGTCACGTGCGAGCTCGCGAGCAGTCGCGGCTCGCGCAGGTGCCAGTCGCCGATGTGAAAGTGGATGATGTCGAAGTCGTTTCGACGCCGGTACACGTCGTTCAGCATCGTGGTGTGCGCGCGCTCGACCTCATCCGCCTCACCGCCCAGGCGCAGCGCGCGCTCGCAGCCAGGAACGAGCTCCGCGCGCGTGACCGAGTCGCCGCTGGCGAACAACGTCACGCGGTGACCGAGGTCGACCAGCTCTTCTGCGAGGTAGGAGATCACGCGTTCGGCACCGCCGTACAACTGTGGAGGCACGCTCTCGAACAGAGGGGCGACTAGCGCGATACGCACGTGGAGTCTCCTTCGTCGCTCTCACCGCGCGCGTCCATTCACGCACGCCGTCGTCACGACTGTCGCATGTGATGCAAGACATGCGCCTCTGTGGCGTCGCGGGGTGCCGCATGTGTCGCCGCTGTCCCTTGCTGCGCGCGCCAGCGGAGCTGCGAGACGGGCGATCTCGGTGTTCTGCAGCGCGAGGTCGTTCGGTTCTTCGGACACCTCCGAGCGCGTATGGGACGTCGCACGAGCGCGCGCCGAAACGAGTCAATCTTGTCACGCTGGGGCGTTTTTGCGTTGGCGCGATGTGTACGCCTACCTGGTGCGCGTAGCTGGAGGGAAGTCACACTACGATGGATTTCGACCCGAGCGAGAGCCGCCGATTGTACCGGGGTGAGTGGCACACGGTTCGCACTTGGGCGCAGCCATGTACGACTCGCAGCGCACGAGCGGTGAAAGCCTCCCCGTTTGGTACCAGAATGAAGACCTCTCGACGGAGCCGTCGCCGTTCCCTGACACGAGTGCTGCCGAGCGTGCCGTAGAGCGGCTGAAGGCAAGCGAAGTTGACGTCATCGTCGTGGGCGCGGGCATCACCGGGTTGTCGACGGCCTACCACCTCCTGGAGACGGGTCGTTCGGTGGTCGTGCTCGACAAGGGCGACGTGGGCTGCGGCGAGACCGGACGCTCCACGGCGCACATCTCGAGCGCGCTCGATGACCACTATTCGGTCCTGGAGCGGGTGCATGGGGCCACGGGGGCGCAGCTCGCGGCCGCCAGCCACGGTGCGGCGATCGAGAGCATCGCGAGCATCGTCGAGCGCGAGCAGATCGAGTGCGAGTTCGCCCGCGTCGACGGCTACCTGTTCGCGGCGCACGCGCGCGAGCACGAGCTGCTGGAGCGCGAGCTGAGCGCGGCGCGACGCGCGGGCATCGAGGCCGAGCTGCTCAACGGCGCGCCGCTCCCGTTCGCGACCGGTGCCGCGGTGCGCTTCCCGCGCCAGGCCCAGTTCCAGCCGCTCGCATACGTACGCGGCCTCGCGGACGCGATCCGGCGTCGAGGTGGCCAGATCATCACCGGCGTGCGTGTGCTGAAGGTCGACGAGGGCACCCCGGTGCAGGTGCACTGCGAGGGCGGCGGCATCGTGACCGGACGCGCGCTGGTGATCGCGACCAACACGCCGATCATCGACCTCTTCGCGATGCACACCAAGCAGGCCGCCTACCGCAGCTACGCGATCGGCGTCTCGATCGCGAAGGGCTCGGTGGAGCGCGCGCTGTACTGGGACACCGAGGACCCCTACCACTACGTGCGGCTCGCAGGCGACGACGACATGCTGATCGTCGGCGGCGAAGACCACAAGGTCGGTCAGTCCAAGCAGCCCCAGCAGAGCTGGGAGCGGCTCGAGCAGTGGACGCGCGCGCGCTTTCCGCAGGCGGGCTTGACCCGGTTCCGTTGGTCGGGACAGGTGTGGGAGCCGGTCGATCACCTGGCGTTCATCGGGCGTAACCCGGGTCGCGCAGACAACGTGTTCATCGCCACCGGCGACTCCGGCAACGGCATCACACACGGCGCGCTCGCGGGCATGCTGCTGACCGACTTGATCGTGGGTCGCGAGAATCCGTGGACGAAGCTGTACGACCCGTCGCGCAAGGTCACGCAGGCGAGCACGGCCAGGGAGTTCTTGAAGGAGAACCTGAACGTTGCGCTCAGCTACGGCGGCTTCCTCGGCGGCATGGCGCAGAACGACGCCGAGGTGAAGCCCGAGCCGGGCCAGGGCATCATCGCGCGGCGCGGCGTGCGGCGCGTGGCGGTGTACGTGGACGAAGCGGGGCAGCGCCACGAGTGCTCGGGCGTATGCACGCACCTCGGGGGGCCGCTGCAGTGGAACAGCGCCGAGCGCTCGTGGGATTGCCCGTGCCACGGCGCGCGCTTCGACCCGTACGGCCAGGTGATCACCGGGCCAGCCGTGAAGAACCTCGAGCGCATCGATCCGGAGCGCGTGTCGCAGCTGCCCGAGCGAGCGTCGCAGACCTCGTTGGAGCCCGCGGCCGAGTGAGCGCTGCGAAGCGCGTCGCAGCGAAGAAGAAGGTCGCGCCCAAGCGCAAGAAGGCGGCACCCAAGCGGGCCGCGCCAAAAAGGGCCGCGCGCGAGAAGGCCGCGCCGAGGAGCGCCCGGCTCGCGCGCTACCAGGAGATGCGCGACTTCGGCGTCACCTCCGAGCCTTCGGGCAAGGAGCAGAGCGAGAGCGCCGGCAACTCCTTCGTGGTGCAGAAGCACGACGCGCGGCGCCTGCACTACGACTTCCGCCTCGAGCACGACGGCGTGCTGTTGAGCTGGGCGGTTCCCAAGGGGCCGAGCTTGCGCGCAGGCGAGCGTCGGCTCGCGGTGCGCACCGAAGATCACCCGCTCTCCTACGCCGACTTCGAGGGCATCATTCCCGAAGGCGAGTATGGCGGCGGCAGCGTGATCGTGTGGGATCGCGGCACTTGGCAGGGAGAAGGCGACACCGAGGCCGCACTGAAGAAGGGCCGGCTCAGCTTCGCGCTCGAGGGCGACAAGCTGCACGGCCGCTTCCACCTGGTTCGCACCAAGCCGAGCGGCAAGCAAGACCAGTGGCTGCTGTTCAAGAGCCACGACGACGGCGAAGCCGATGTGGACATCACCGAGGCGCGTCCCGAGAGCACGCTCAGCGGTCGCACGGTGGAGCAGGTCGCCGACGCGCCCGCGCGGGTGTGGCACTCGAACCGAAGCGAGAAGCCGAAGAAGCCGGCCGCGAAGAAGGCCGAGGCGGGCGACGTGCTGGCGCTGGTCGCGCAGCTGCCGGTGAAGGTGAAGTTCACCAACCTCGACAAGCTGCTCTACCCGGAGGGCTTTCGAAAGGCCGACATCATCGCGTACTACGCCGCGATCGCGAGTCGCCTGCTGCCGCACGTGGCGGACCGCCCGCTCACGCTGGTGCGCTACCCCGAAGGCCGCACCGGCCACGGCTTCTTTCAGAAGCACGCCAACCAGAGCACGCCCGCGCAGCTCAAGCGCCTGCCCATCGAGGAAGACGGCAAGGTCGAGCAGTACCTCGCGATCGATGATCTGAACGGCTTGCTCTCGCTACCGCAGCTCGGGGTGCTCGAGCTGCACACCTGGGTCGCCCACGATCCCGCGCGCCCGGATCAGTTCGTGTTCGATCTCGACCCGGACGAAGGGCTTTCGTGGGACGCCGTGGTGGAGGCGGCACTGCAGATGCGGGACACGCTCGCCGCGCTCGACCTCACGAGCTTCGTCAAGACCACCGGCGGCAAGGGCCTCCATGTGGTGCTGCCGATCACGCCCGGACACGACTGGGACACGCACCGTGCGTTCGCCAGGGGTGTGGCGGACAAGCTCGCCAAGGCTCACCCCAAGCGCTACCTCACGAACATGCGCAAGGACCTGCGCAAGGGAAAGCTGTTCCTCGACTACCTGCGCAACGGGCGCGGGGCCACCGCGGTCGCCCCGTACTCCACGCGTGCGCGCGAGGGGGCCACCGTGGCCACGCCGTTGACCTGGCAGGAGCTGGAGCGTGGCGTGAGCCCCAAGGACTTCAACGTGCGAACGCTGATGAAGCGCATCGACGCCCCCGAAGACCCGTGGGCTGCTTACACGCGCACCAAGCAGAAGCTGACCGCTGCCCAGCGGCGCGCGGTGGGCGTCTAGCTCACTCGCCGCGCTCGATCGCTTTGCGGAGCGTGGCCAGGTTCACCGGCTTGAGCAGGTGCTCCTCGAAGCCGGCATCGCGGGCCTTTTCCTTCTCGCCTTCCTCGCTGTAGCCGGTGAGCGCGATCAGGCGACACGTGCCTGCGGGCAAGATCTTGCGGACCTCGCGCGCGAGCTCGTAGCCGTTCATCATCGGCAGGCCGATGTCCATCAGGGCGACATCCGGCCGGAACTCGATGGCGACACGGATCGCGCTCAGGCTGTCGCGCGCCGTGCGCACCTCGTAGTTGCGGGTCACCAACACCTTCGCGAGAAGGTGGGAGAGATCTTCGTCATCGTCGACGACCAGGATGCGCAAGCGCGACTCCTCGACGTCAGCATCGCTCGAGATGCTGGTCACACTCGGAGTCGGCGTATCGATGGCCATGGGCCAAGCTCCTTTTGGACTAAGGCAGAGTCGCCGTTGTACGTAGCCCCTAACGCCCCCGCGCGAAAGGCTCAAGCGCCCGCGGGCGCATCCGAGGCTGCGGGTGCAACACGTGGTAGCGCCACGCGGAATGTCGTCACTGCGTCTACCGACTCCGCGCTGATCGTACCTCCGTGCGCGAGCACGATCTGTTCGACGATGAACAGTCCCAGCCCGAGGCCGTCTTTGCTGCCCGTGCGCACCTTGCCGCGCCGGAATGGCTCGAACAAACAGCTCAAGACGTCCGGCGCGATCTGTCCACGGTTGCGCACGGTGAGCACCAGCCGCGCGCCGTCCGTGCCATCGAGCTCGATCTGGACCGGGCCCTCGGGGCTGCCGTGCCGGAGCGCGTTTCCGACCAGATTCGAGAGCACCTGGCCGAGCCGGTCCGGGTCCCAGTCCCCGTGCAGGTCGCCGCGCTCATCGAGGGTGATCTCGCGCCCGTTCGCGCCGCCGCCCAGCTCGCCGACGATGCGCTCGGCGACGGGGAGCAGGTAACAGTGCGGCTGCGGCATGATCGGGATGCCGCCGCCCTGGCGCGCGCGCGCCAGGTCGAACAGCTCGTCGATCATCTTGGACATGCGCTCGGCGCTCGCGCTCAGCCGCTCCAGCACGCGCGTCTCGCTCGGCGTCGAGATCTGGGCGCGCAGCAGCTCGGCCGACAACACCACGTTGTTCAGCGGGGTGCGCAGGTCGTGCCCCACCGCCGCCACGAACGTCTCGTTCAGGCGCAGGGTGGCGCTCAGCTCCTGGTTCACGCGCTTGAGCTCGTCCTCGCGCTTGCGGATGGTCTCCATCTGCGCCGCCAGCTGCAGCCGCTGGCGGTGCAGCTCGACGAACGTGTCCACCTTGTGGCGCAGGATGTGCGGGTCGATCGGCTTGAACAGAAAGTCGACCGCCCCCGCGTCGTAGCCCTGGAACACGCGGCTCGGCTCACGCGCGCCGGCGGTGACGAAGATGATCGGCACGCGCGAGGTGCGCTCGCTGCCGCGCATCAGCTCGGCCAGCTCGAAGCCGTCCATCTCGGGCATCTGCACGTCGACCAGCGCGAGCGCCACGTCGTTGAGCAGCAGCGTCTCCAGCGCCTCCATGCCCGAGCGCGCCTTGAGCAGCTCGAGATCGTCGCGGCGCAGCAGCGCGTCGAGCGCGAGCAAGTTCTCGTCGAGGTCGTCGCACAGCAGCAGCTTCACGGGCGGCACTGACGTCACACTCATGTCCGCACCTCCGTGCCCTGCGTCACCATGTACGCGGCCAGCTCCGGCAACGAGCCGATCAGGTCGGGCTTGGTGCGCGCGATCGCGCCTTCGGGCATCGACGCCATGTGTGCCGTCTTCGGGTCCTGCACCGCGACCAGGCCTCCTGCCTTCTGGATCCGTGCGGCGCCGACCGCGCCGTCGTGGTTGGCGCCGGTGAGCACCAGCGTGAGCAAGCGTTCGCCGTAGGCGTCCGCCGCCGACTCGAACAGCACGTCGATCGACGGCCGCGAGTGGTTGACCAGCTCGTCGACCGAGAGCGCGAACGTGTGCTCGCGCTCGACCAGCAAGTGGTAGCCGGGCGGCGCGAACCAGATCGTGCCGGGCGCCGCGGCTAGCTTGTCTTCGGCCTCGCGCACGGGCAGCTGGCACTTGGGCGTGAACAGGTCCACCAGCAGGCTCGCGCGGTTCTGCGGCACGTGCACCACGATGATCACGGGCACCGCGAACGAGGCGGGCAGGGCGGGCAGGATGACGCTGAGCGCGTCGATGGCGCCCGCCGAGGCACCCACGACCACCGCGTCGACGCGAGTCTTGCCGGGCTGCTTCAGCACCGCTGGTACCACCTTTCGCCGCTCGCGAAGTCCAGGAAGTCCGGCGCATGCGCCGAGCCGTGCAGGGACTCCTTCGAGCCCAGACCCAGGAAGCCACGCCGCACCAGCGCGTCCTTGAACAGCCCCACTGCGCGCGCCTGCAGCTGACGATCGAAGTAGATCAGGACGTTGCGGCAGGAGACCAGCTGCACCTCGGCGAACACGTGGTCGGTGGCCAGGCTGTGGTCCGAGAACACCACGCGCTTGAGCAGCGAGCGGTCGAACACCGCCGAGCCGTACGCCGCCGTGTAGTACTCGGAGAGCGAGCCGTGCCCGCCCGAGAGCCGATGGTTCTCCGTGAAGGCCGGCACACGGTCCAGCGGGAACACCCCGGCCTCTGCACGCCGCAGCGCTTCGCCGTTGATGTCCGTCGCGTAGATCAGAGCGCGCTCGGCGAGGCCCTCTTCGCGCAGCAAGATCGACAGCGAGTAGACCTCTTCGCCCGAGCTGCAGCCCGCGACCCAGATCTTCAGCGACGGGTAGGTCTTGAGGATCGGCACGATGCGCTCGCGCAGGGTCCGGAAATAGGCCGGATCGCGAAACATGTCGCTGACCTGCACGGTCAGGTACTGGAGTAAGCGCGGGAACACGAGCGGGTCGTGCAGGACCTTCTCCTGCAGGCCCGAGATGGTGTTGCAGCCGAACTCGCTCATCGCGCGGTTCAGACGGCGCTTGAGCGAGGCCATCGAGTAGCTGCGAAAGTCGTAGCGATAGCGCTGGAAGATGGCCTCCAGCAACAAGCTCAACTCGATCTCGAGCGGGTCCGACATGCGATTCCGATCTCATTTTGGCATCCATACGCGCAGGAGCGAGAGCAGCATCTCGATATCCAGCGGCTTGGCGACGTAGTCGTTGGCGCCCGCCAGCAGGCAGCGCTCCTGATCGTCCTTCATGGCTTTGGCGGTCAACGCGATGATCGGGATCCGGGCGCCCTTGGGCCGCTTGCGCAGCTCGCGGGTGGCGGTGAGGCCGTCCATCTCCGGCATCATGATGTCCATCAGCACCAGATCGATGTGCGGCTCGCTCTCGACTTTTTCAAGGGCCTCGCGACCATTGCGCGCGATGATGATGTTGACGCCCTTGGGCTCGAGCACGCTGCTGAGCGCGAAGATGTTGCGCACGTCGTCTTCGACGATCAGGATCTTGCGTCCCTCGAACAGGGCCTCGCGGTCGCGCGCCTGGCGCAGCGCGCGCTGGCGCTCGGCGGGCATCTTGGACTCGACCTGATGGAGGAACAGCGTTACCTCGTCGAGCAGCCGCTCGGGCGAGCGCGCGCCCTTGACGATGATCGAGCTGGAGTGCTTGCGCAGGCGGGTCTCCTGCTCTTCCGTCAGATCGCGACCGGTGTACACGATCACGGGAGGGAATGCGTAGGCGTCGTCTTGCGCCATCGTCTCCAGCAGCTCGTAGCCGGACTGATCGGGCAGCGTGAGATCCGTGACTACGCAGTCGAACGTGCTGCCGCGCAGGTTCTCCAGCGCCTCGCGCACGGTGCCCACGGCCACCGTCTCCACGTCCGGGCCGCCGAGCAGCTGGCAGATGCTGTCGCGCTGGATCGCGTCGTCCTCGACCACCAGCAAGCGGCGCATGTTGGTGGTGAAGCGCTTCTCCATCTTGCGCAGCGCGTCCACCACGGCCTCGGGCTGCACGGGCTTGAGCATGTAGCCGACCGCGCCCATCGACAGCGCTTGCTGCGCGTAGTCCTCGACCGAGATCACGTGCACCGGCACGTGACGTGTGGACGGCGTGCGCTTGAGCCGATCGAGCACGCTCAGGCCCGAGTGGTCCGGCAGGTTCATGTCCAGGATCACGGCGCTCGGCGTGTACGTGGTCGCCAGCCGGATGCCCTCGTCCGCGGTGGGCGCGATCAGCACCTGGAAGTCGTTCTCGTGCGCCAGCCTGGCGAGGATCTCCGCGAAGCGCGGATCGTCCTCGACCACCAGCAGCAGCGGCCCACCCTTGAGGTCATCGCGGTCGTCCGGCAGGTACGGCTCGGCCGCGGCCTGGCTGGTCGGCGCAGGCGCCTGCGTGAGCGTGGGTGCGCGGCTGATCGGGCGCGCGGACTCGGCCGTGGGCGGCGGCACGGGCACCGGCACCAAGCTCGGGCGATACGCGTGCGGCAGGCTCAGCGTGAACGTGCTGCCCTCACCGGGCTTGCTCCGCAGCGTCAGCGCTCCGCCGAGCAGGCGCGCGAGGTCGCGCGAGATCGAGAGCCCGAGTCCGGTGCCGCCGTACTTGCGGTTGGTCGTGCCATCGGCCTGTCGGAACGCGTCGAACACGAGCCGCTGCTGGTGCTCGGGGATGCCGATGCCGGTGTCGCGTACGGCGAACGTCACCCACTCCGCGTCCGCGCCCACCTCGAGCACCACCTCACCCTGCTCGGTGAACTTGAACGCGTTGGAGAGCAGGTTCTTGAGGATCTGCTGCACGCGCTGGGTGTCGGTCTCGATCATGGGCGGCAGGCCCTCCGCCAGCGCGACCCGGAATTCGAACTTCTTCTCGGTGGCCAGCGGCTCGAACGTGCGCCGCACCGGCTCGATCAGGCGCGGCACCGGCGTGGCCGACGAGTGCACCTCCATGTGGCCGGCCTCGATCTTGCTCAGATCGAGGATGTCGTTGATCAGGGTGAGCAGGTCCGTGCCCGCCATCTGGATCGTCTGCGCGAACTTCACCTGCTCGGCGGTCAGGTTGCCCTGCTTGTTCTGCGCGAGCAGCCCGGCGAGGATCAGCGAGCTGTTGAGCGGCGTGCGCAGCTCGTGCGACATGTTGGCCAGGAACTCGGACTTGTACTGGCTCGCGCGCTCGAGCTCGGTCGCCTTCTCTTCGACCGCGACCTGCGTGCGCTCCAGCTCGTTCGAGCGCTCCTCCAGGCTGACGTTGGTGGCGGTGAGCTCTTCCTGCCGCTCCTCCAGCTGAGCCTGTGCCTGCTGCAGCGCATTGCTCTGCTCCTGCAGCTCCTCGTTGGCGACGCGCAGCTCTTCCTGTTGCGCCTGCAGCTCCTCGGCCTGGCGCTGCGACTCCTCGAGCAGCTCGCGCAGGCGCGACTTGTACTCGGCCGAGCGCACGGCGACCGCGATGCTGGCGCCGACGATCTCCATCAACTCCAGCACCCGCTGCGGGATCGGCCGCAGGAACGCGCACTCGATCACCGCGTACACGACGCCGTCCGTGCGCGCCGGCATGATCACCAGCTCGAGCGGCAGGCGCTGGCCGGTGCCCGCGCGCACTTGCAGGAAGTCGCCGGGCACGTCGCGCACCACCAGCGGGTCTTCACCGTCGGCCGCGCGCCCGATCAGGCCCTCGCCGCGCTTGAACGTCTCGGGCCCAGCGGCGCCCGTGTCGAGCGCGAAGCCGGCGATGCGGCGAAAGCCGAGCGGCTCGGCGACGAACAGCGCGCCGACGTCCGCGCCGATGTACTCGGACAAGATCTTGAGCGCGCGCTGGCAGAGATCGTCGAGCGGTCGGTCCCCCTGCAGGGCCTCGCTGATCTTGGTCTGCCCGGTGCGCACCCAGGTCTGCTCCTCGACCTCCGCGCGCACGCCGCGCTCCTGGTCGAGGATGTCGCGGAACGTCTGCACCACCGAGCCGAGGTTGCGGCGTGAGACCAGTGCGATCGTGGCGGCCGCCAGCGCCAACAGGCCCGCGAGCGCAAAGCGCGTGAATTCGTCGGCGGCACGCAGCGCCTGCGCGCGTTGGTCGCGGAGCGAGCTCTCGGCTTCGATGATGCCGGTGGCGGCCACGCGAATGTCATCCATGCCGCGCTTGCGGTTGCGCAGCGTGGCCAGGTTGCGCGCGTCCTCGAGGTCGCCGTCGATCGCGTCTTGCGCGGTGTCGAGCCACAGCTCGTAGCGCCGCCGCAGCTCCGCGATACGCACGCGCTGCTGCTGGTTGTCTTGCACTTGCTTCGCCAGCTCGTCGATGTGCTCGAGGGGCCTGGCGCTGTTGAAGGGCTCGAGGAACTCGCGCTGACCACCGAGCAGGTAGCCGCGCAGGCCGGTCTCCTGATCGACGATGACCTTCTGCACCTCGAAGCTCTTCGCGATCACCGCGGCGGAGTGATCCGCCCACTGCGCGTTCTGTCCGAGGCGCTGCACTTGCCAGAACAGCAAGCCTCCCACCGCCACCAACACCAACAGCGGGGTGGCCAGTGCGATGGTGAGTCTGCGGCGGATGCGGAGGTCAGCGGAAACAGAGATCGCGTTCACGTCCGGTGCAGGCATGCGCCGGTGAGAATAGTCAGGTCAGCGCCGCACGTCACGCGACCAGGCGCGCAGAAACATCGAGAAATGCGAGATCCTCTGAGGCATTTCGGCGCATGAGGCGAGAATGTGATGGCTCAGTCCCGCATCCAGTGGCAGGTGTACCCCCCGGGGTTCTTGACCAGGTAATCCTGGTGGTAGCCCTCGGCCGGCGTGAAGGCTCCTGCGGTCACGATCTCGGTGACGACTGGACGCTTCCACTTGCCCGACGCGTCGACCTTCTTCTTCACCTGCTCGGCGACCTTCCGCTGCTCTTCGGAGGTGACGAAGATCGCCGACCGGTACTGCGTGCCGACGTCGTTGCCCTGACGGTTGGCCGTCGTGGGGTCGTGCATCTTGAAGAACCACTTCTCGAGCAGGTCCGCGTACGAGATCTGCTTTGGGTCGAAGGTGATGCGCACGGACTCGGCGTGGCCGGTGCGGCCGGTCTTCACCTGCTCGTAGCTCGGCTTGTCGGTGGTGCCGCCGGTGTAGCCGACCTCGGTCTCGAGCACGCCGGGGATCTTGCGCAGCAGGTCTTCCATGCCCCAGAAGCAGCCGCCCGCGAGCACGGTGGTCTCGAGCGTGGTCTCGCAGCCGGGCGCCTCGCCGGGTGCGGGCGTGGCGCAGCTGTTGGCCTCGGGCGCCGCACCCTGGGTGACGGTGCCGCCCTTGAACAACGGCTTGAACTGGCCGTAGCCCTCTGCCTCCAGCTTGGCGACGGGGATGAAGCGCAGCGAGGCCGAGTTGATGCAGTAGCGCAGGCCGGTCGGACCGGGGCCATCGTCGAACACGTGGCCGAGGTGCGAGTCGCCGCTCTTGGAGCGCACCTCCACGCGGCGCATGCCGTACGCGCGATCCTCCTTGTTCACCACGTGCTCGTTGTCGATCGGCTTGCTGAAGCTCGGCCAGCCGGTGCCGGAGTCGAACTTGTCTGTTGAGCTGAACAGCGGCTCGCCGGTGGCCACGTCGACGTACAAGCCCGCCTCGTGGTTGTCGTGGAAGGCGTTGCGGAAGGGCGGCTCGGTGGCGTCCTTCTGCGTGACTTCGTACTGCATCGGCGTGAGCGCCTTGCGCAGCTCGCCGTCCGACGGCTTGGTGTACTTGTTCGTCATCGGTTTGCTCCTCTTGGCAGCGGGCCTCTCGGTGGCGTCCGCGTGCGCCTCGTCGACGAAGGAGGTCACGCGGTACGCCGCGGCAATGGCCAGCGCGGAGATCAGGATCAGCCGCACGCGAAGCGTACGACGCCAGGTCTGGGTCAGGGTGCGCATCGCGCGCTGCATCCGCAAGCGTTCCATGTCGAATCCCCATCGGCGCACGGGAGGGCGCCTGTTCGTAGATACGATACGCGCTGCCGGGTCGTTACGATCTGCGCTGCGATCTAGCTCACGGGACCGGTCGTACGTCCAGGCGGCCTTGCTCGGCCAACCTGCGCAGCTCGCGGCGCTGCACCTTGCCGGAAGGGCCCTGTGGCAAGGCGTCCAGGTAGGTGACCCTTCGCGGAAGCTTCACGCGCGACAGCCGCGCGCGGCAGAAGTCGTCGAGCTCCCGCGGCTCGAGCGACACCCCGGGGTGAAGGACCAGCGCCGCCAGGACTTCTTCACCGTAGCGCTCGTCCGGTACCCCCACCACCGCGGCCGCGCGGACCGCCGGGTGCTGCACCAGCACGGCCTCGACCTCGGCCGGATACACGTTGAAGCCGCCGCGCAGGATCATGTCCTTGATGCGATCGACGATCGTGAGTCGGCCGGCGTCGTCGAGCTGGCCGATGTCGCCCGAGTGCAGCCAGCCGGCGCGCAGGGCGTCGCGCGTGGCGTCGGGGTCGTCGAGGTAGCCGGCCATCACGTTCTGGCCGCGCACGCAGACCTCGCCGGGCGTGTTCACCGGGAGCGCCTTGCCCTCGGGATCGACGATGCGCAGCTCGACGCCGAACACGGGCTTGCCGACCGAGTCTTCGCCGCCCTGATCGTCGGGCGTGCTGACGGTGGAGAACGTGGCCTCGGTGAGGCCGAAGCCCTGGCGCACCGGCACCCCGAGCTTCTGCTCCGCGCGCAGCCGGACCTCGCGCGGCAAGGGCGCACCGGCGCTCAGGCACCAGCGCAGGTGCTCCAGCGGCGTGGGCGGTTCGTGCGCGAGCGCATGGAACATGGTGGGTACGCCCGGGAACCAGGTGATGCGCTCGCGCGCCAGCGTGTCGAGCACCTCCGCCGGCCTGAAGCGCGCGCGCAGCACGCTGGTGGCGCCCGCGTAGAACGGCGCGAGCAGCGTCATGCGGATGCCGTACGAGTGCGTCAGCGGCAGCACCGCCAGCACCCGATCGTGCTGCTCGAGCTTGAGCACGTGGTGCACGAGCGCGGCCGTGTGCGCGACCAGCGAGGCGTGTGTGATCATCGCGCCCTTGGCGACGCCCGTGGTGCCTGACGTGTAGAGCAACATGGCCACCGTGTCGGGCGGGAGGTCGCGCGGCGGATCGCCCGAAGCCTCGTGCGCGAGCAAGGCCTCGGTGCCATCGATCAGCAGCTTGCAGCCCGCATGCGCGACGCGCGCCTCGATCTCGGGCGGCGCCGACATCGGTGGGATGGGCAACACGGTGAGGCCGGCGTAAAGCGCGCCGAAGTACGCCGCGAGGAAGCCGCGCCCGTTCGGCACGCTCAACGCGACGCGATCCCCCGCCCGTACCCCCTGTGCCGTCAGGTAGGCGGCCGCACCGCGCGCGAGCCGATCGAGCTCCGCGTACGTGATCGCGTCATGATCGACGACCGCGATCCGTGCGGGATCGCGGAGCGCCCAGTGGCGGATCGCTTGCGCGGCGTTCAGACCCATCGTACCGACCCTTAGCATCGAATGCAGCCATCGGAGAGAGTGCGCGCCGTGCGCCGTTGGGCCGGAGCTCGCCTGCGGAGTGCTCCGCTGCTGGCGCTCGCGCTCGACAAGGGCCCGGTCGACCTGCGGCTGGTGGGGCGCACGCTGCTGCGCGCGGCGCTGCTCGGCGCACTGGCGGGTGTGGTCGGCGCGGCCTTCTTCTGGCTCAGCGAGCACGCCGCGCACTGGGTGTTGGAGCGCGGCGTCGGCTACCGGCCGCTGCGCGCCGCGGGCGAGGAGCTCGAGGGCACCCACGCCTACGAGACGGTCTACCGTCCGTGGCTGCTCGCGATCGTGCCCGCGCTGGGCGCGCTGCTCAGCGGCGTGCTGACCGCCGGCGTGCCGGCCGTGCGCGGCGGCGGCACGGATGCGATGATCGAGGCCTTCCACCACCACGGCGGCCAGCTGCCGGCGCGCTCGATCTGGCGCAAGGCGCTGGCCTCGATCGCCACGCTGGCCACCGGCGGCGCGGGCGGTCGCGAGGGCCCGACGATGTTCATCGGCGGCGCGCTCGGGAGCTGGGTCGCGGACCTGATGCACACCTCCGAGCGCGAGCGCCGGCTGTTGCTGGTGGCCGGGGCGGCAGCAGGCATCTCGGCGGTGTTCCGCACGCCGCTCGGCGCCGCGCTGCTGGCGGTCGAGGTGCTGTACCGCGATGGCTTCGAGTCCGACGCGCTGGTGCCGTCGATCCTCGCCAGCGTGGTGTCGTACTCGGTGGTGATCTCGATCTTCGGCGAGAGCACGCTGTTCGGTCACTTGCCGCGCTTCCCGTTTCACCCGGCGCACCTGCCGCTCTACGCGCTGCTCGCGCTGGCCGTGTCGCT
>DASUME010000745.1:0-17442 GCA_036277895.1 Polyangiales bacterium | reverse complement strand
CGGCAGCGACTCGACCGGGATGTGCTTGCGCTTGAACTTGTCGCAGGCGGGCAGAAACACGACGAGCGCCAGCACGAGGGTGCCGACGCTCATCGGGAGGTGCAGTCGTGGAGTCACGCCGCTCAGTGGTGCTCGGCGGCTCCGCCGTGTCCGCCCTCGAGCTTGATCTCTTGGTACTGACCGCGGCCGGGCGCCTCTTCGCCCGTGGGCGCGTAGACCTTGGTGCCGTAGGACTCGTCCCACTGCCCGCGGTGCTGGGTGTCGTTCATCGTGTAGATGAAGAACACGCCCATGAAGATCAGCGAGCCGACGAACAACAGCACGTTGAAGCGGTTGTCGTCCTTCAAGTGCATGAAGTACGTCGCGACCAGGCCCGCCTTGATCGTCGCCACCACGACGGCGATGAAGAAGTTGTAGTCGCCCAGGTGGATGCGCGACAGGCCGACCGTGATCAGCGTGAGCGTGACCAGCGCGGCGAAGATGCCGACGTAGGTCGACAGCGGGTGCACGTGCACATGCACCAAGCCCTCGGCATGCCCGTGATCGTCGTGTTTGTCACTCATGATGGCTGCCTCAGTCGATCAGGTAGAGGAAGGGGAACAGGTAGATCCAGATCAAGTCCACCAAGTGCCAGTACAGCGCGACCAGGTCGACCGGCGTCCAGAAGTCCTTGGTGAACTCGCCCTTCGCGTTGCGCAGGTAGATCCAGAACAACACGCCGATGCCGATGATCACGTGCAGACCGTGAACGCCGGTGGCCATGAAGTAGACCGAGAAGTACGCGGCCGAGCCGGGCGGGAACACGCTGGAGATGGTGTGGCCCGCGACGGGCGCGAAGTAGTGACCGGGCAGCAGGCCGGCGTGGAACTTGTGCTGGTACTCGAAGTACTTGACGACGAGGAAGATGAACGCGCAGGCGATCGTGACCAGGATGTAGTTGCCCGTGGCCTTGCGCTCACCGAGCTGCGCGGAGCGAACCGCGAGCACGGCCGTCAAGCTGGAGAACAGGAGCACCAGCGTGTTGGCGGTGCCCATCTTCCAGTCGAGCTCGTGCGAGCAGACCGACCAGGCCTCCGGGTACCACATGCGGAACACGAGGTACGCGACGAACAGACCGGAGAAGAACAGCAGCTCCTGCGCGAGGAACAGCCACATTCCGAGCTTGGCAGCGTCGAACTGCTGGATCGGCGTCTCGAAGTGATGCGCCAGGTACGGCAGGCCGTGGTGGCCGTGCAGCTCTTCGTTGGCGGAGTGTGAGTTGCTCATGACGATGGGCTCTCTTCTCTCGTTCGCTCAGGTCTTCGCCAGCTCTTCAGCCGTGGCCAGGTGGTAGTCGTACGGACCGCGGCGGATCACCGGCGTGGTCTCGAAGTTGTGCGGGTGCGGCGGCGTGGTGGTCGCCCACTCGAAGCCGACCGAGCCCCACGGATTGCGCGGCGCCTTCTTGCCGTTCACCAGCGACATGATGAACATGCCGAACAGGATGAAGAAGCCGATGCCGAGGATCAGCGCGCCGATCGAGCTGAAGCCGTGCAGCGGGCGGAAGCGCTCCAGGTAGTCCCAGTAGCGGCGCGGCATGCCCTGCGAGCCGAGCACGAACTGGGTCAGGAACGTGACGTTGAAGCCGATGAACACGAAGGCGAAGCCGATCCGCGCGGCGACCTCGTTGTACATCTTGCCCGTCATCTTCGGCCACCAGTAGTGGAGGCCGCCGACGAAGCCCATCACCGTGCCGCCCACCATCACGTAGTGGAAGTGCGCGACGACGAAGTAGGTGTCGTGCAGGTGCACGTCGACGTTCAGCGTGCCGAGGAACAGGCCGGTCAGACCGCCGATGGTGAACAGGAACAAGAACGCCAGGCCCCAGAGCATGGGCGAGTCGAGCGAGATGGAGCCCTTGTAGAGCGTGGCGGTCCAGTTGAAGACCTTCACGCCCGACGGGATCGCGACCAGGAAGGTCAGCGCGCTGAACACCATCGTCGAGTACTCGGACATGCCGGCCACGAACATGTGGTGGCCCCAGACGAGGAAGCCGACCAGCGCGAGCGACACCGAGCTCATCGCGACGAACATGTAGCCGAAGATCGCGCGCCGGCTGAAGGTGGCGATGATCTCGTTCACCACCGCCATGCCCGGCAGGATCATGATGTACACGGCCGGGTGCGAGTAGAACCAGAAGAAGTGCTGGAACAGCACGGGGTCGCCGCCGAACTTCGGGTCGAAGATGCCGAGGCTGAACGCGCGCTCCATCGTGAGCAGCAACAGCGTGACCGCGAGCACCGGCGTCGCCAACACCTGCACCACGCTGGTGGCGTACTGGCCCCACACGAACAGCGGCAGCCGCCGCCAGTGCAGGCCCGGAGCGCGCATGGTGTGGATGGTGGTGACGAAGTTGACGCCGGTCAGGATCGACGAGAAGCCGAGGATGAACACACCGAGCGTGGTCGAGATGACCGAGGCCGACGTGCTCGTGCTGTACGGCGTGTAGAACGTCCAGCCCGTGTCGACCGCACCGGTGATGATGCTGTACACGAGGAACACGGCGCCGACGCAGTAGACGTAGAAGCTCATCAAGTTGAGCCGCGGGAACGCGACGTCCTTGGCGCCCAACATCAGCGGCAGGAAGAAGTTGCCGAGCGCACCCGGGATGGCCGGGATGATGAACAAGAAGACCATCATCGCGCCGTGGAGCGTGAAGGACTTGTTGTACGCATCCGGTCCCATGATGGTCTCGCCCGGGAACGCGAGCTCCAGGCGCACGAGGAGCGCGAAGATGCCGCCCACCAGGAACGACAGCGTCACGGCCGCCAGATACATCAAGCCGATGCGCTTGTGATCGAGCGTGTAGAGCCAGCTCTTCACGCCGCGCTCGTGGGTCAGGTAGTTGGGCGTCTCGCCCGCAGTAGCTACGGTGCTCATGGTCGACTTATCTCCCAACCGTTACTTCAGCGACTTGATGTAGGCGATCAGCGCGTCGAGCTTCCAGTCCTTGAGGACGAAGGCGGGCATGTTCTTGCCCGCGAAGCCCTTCACGATCTTGGCCTGCGGCTGCAGGATCGACTGCCGGATGTAGTTCTCGTCGACGGCGTTGCTGGAGCCATCCTCGAACGACTCGTTCTTGCCGAACAAGCCCTTGAACGAGGGGCCGACCAGCGCGCCGCCGTCCACCGTGTGACAGGTGTTGCAAGCGTTCTTCTTGAACAGCTCCGCGCCCACGACCTCGAGCGGCTTGCCCTCGGGCGCGCGGTCCTTGCCGCTGAGGAAGGCCTGGTAGTCGGCCTCGCTCACGACGTGCACCTTGGCGAGCATCTGCGAGTGGCTGGTGCCGCAGTACTCCGTGCAGAACTGGTCGAGCGGCTCGCCGACGACCTTGTTCTCCTTCGCGTTGTAGCTGGAGGTGGTCTCCAGGGCGGTCCACCACACGGACGAGTACATGCCCGGCACGACGTCGCGCTTGATGCGGAACTCCGGGATGTAGAAGGAGTGCAGCACGTCCTGCGAGGACATGACCATCTTCACGGGCCTGCCGACCGGGACCACCAGCTCGGAGGGCGAGGCCTCCGTGTCGCCGGGATAGTAGAAGTCCCAGGCCCACTGCTTGCCGCGCACGCGAACTTCGATCGCGTCATCGGGCGCGACCATCGCCTTCACGTAGCCCTTGAACCCGTAGTGGAACATCGGGATCAGGAGCAGCAGCGGCGCGAACGTCCAGAACAGCTCCAGCACGTCGTGGTGGCCGGGCGGCGTGGCGTGCGGGTGGTTCTTCGCGCTGTACTTGAACAGGCAGTAGACCGCGACGCCAATGATCGCGACGAAGAAGAACAGGCTCACCCAGAAGATGAAGTAGTACATATCGTCGATGCTCGCGGCGAGCGTCGACATCTGGCGTGGCAGCTGTACGGTGGCTTCTTTCATGACCTTCGGACCTTACGGGTGCGACTAAGCACGCGCCCTAGCTGTGCCCTTCGTAGCGGTGACGTCGTCTTGTTTGGAGGCTTCGTGCGCGCGCTTCTTGCGAAGCTCTCGGCGCCACATGAGTGCCAGGAAGGCGCCGAGCACGACCACGGTGATGGCGCCGGCGACGCGCATCACGTTCTTGGCGACCAGCACGTACTTGGCGCCGATCGGGTCGTACATGTAGCAATAGAGGATCATCTTTTCGATCGTGCTGATCGAGCGGCCGTGTGACGCCTCGAGCAAGCCCAGGCGCACATCCTGGGGCTCGAACGACAAGCCGTACAGGTAGCGCGCGAGATCCCCGTTCGGCTTGGTGATCATCAGCACGGCGGGGTGCGCAAACTGCTCCTGGCGCGCGTCCCACTTGTACTGGTAGCCGACCGCCTTCGCGACGCGCTCGATGTTCTTGGCGTCGCCCACCAGGAAGTCCCACTGCTGCCCTTCCCGCCCGTACAGCGCGAGCATCTGGCTGCGCTTCTTGGCGGCGATCGCCGGCGTGTCCCGGGGGTCGATGCTGATCGTGACGGCGCGGTACTCCTTGCCGAGCAGCCATTCCTGCTGCTTGAGCACGTCGGCCTCGGCGCCGAGCACCATGCTGCACACGACCTTGCAGTTCGCGTACGCGAGCGTGAGCACCACCGGCTTCTTGCCGTCGAAGTAGTCGCCCAGGCGAACCGACTTGCCCTCGTGATCGCGGAACACCGCGTCCTTGGGCAGCGGCTTGTCGAGCTGCTCCTTCACGTCCACGCCCTCCAGCTCCGCCGGCATCACCGAGACCTGCGCACGCGCGCCGGCCACACCGAGCACGAGGCTCAGCGTAGTCAGGGCAGCGAGGTGGGTGAGGCGGCGGATCATGGGGGCTTCAGCGGGTGGGGGTCGGAGTGGCTGCCGGTGCCTGGCTGTTGGCGTCGGTCTTGGCGGCGGGCGTGTTCTTGCTGGCGGCCGAGTTGTTGGCGGGCGAGCGCGAGTTCTTGGGGTCGTCGTGCACCGGCTGGGGCGTGCCCTCGGGCGTGATGCGCCCACCCGCCTCGGAAGGCGAGGTCTTGCCGCTGTTGACCGGCGTCTGCACCGGGGCGTCCGGCGCAGCCTTCGCGCCCTCGACCGGAACCACTTCCGGAGCGGCCGGCGCGACGGCGACGTCACGCTTGAGCTGGCTCCAGCCCGTGATGCCGGGCTTGTTCGCACCGCTCTCCGAGCGCAGCACCGGCGAGGCCGCATGACCACGCGCGGCGTACGCCTTGATCGCGCTGCCGATGCCGCTCTTGTCGAGCTGCTCCTGCTCGTGCGACTTGAACTCCGCCGTCTCGGCCAAGCCCACCGTGTACACCTTCTCCGTGTACTCGCCGTTCATGATGTTCGCGAAGTACGACTTCAGCAGCTGCGCGACGCCGAACAGGGAGACCACCGCGAGGATGGTGTAGAACAGGATCACGCCGTTGCGTGGCGGACTGTCGTCGTAACCTTTGGCTGCCATGGCGACTTGATCCTTAGGCGTTCACGAAGTGGATGGAGCGAGACAGGCGCGGGTCCTTGATCGGGATCAGCGGGTGCTTCGTCAGCGTGTACAGGACCGCCGTGAAGTAGACGCCGCCGACGGCCATCAGGCTGGCGAGATCCGCGAGGCCGGGCGCCAGGCCCTGGCCGTAGTAAGGCATCACCAGCCAGTACACCATCACGAAGTGGAACAGCAGGATGATGCTGCAGCCCAGCGCGAGCGGCGACAGTGCGCGCTTCGCGTTGCGCGAGAGGATGATGAAGAACGGGATGATGAAGTGGCCGAAGATCAGCGCGATGCTGATCGCCTTCCAGCCGTCGCCGCCCTCGCTCCAGCGCTTGTGGTAGTACGTGGTCTCTTCCGGGATGCTCGCGTACCAGATGAGCATGAACTGGGAGAAGTTGACGTAGGCCCAGAAGATCAGGAAGCCGAGCTGCAGCTTGCCGAGGTCGTGGAAGTGCTCGATCGTGAGCGCACCCTTGTAGTGGCCCTGCGAGCGCAGCGAGAGGCTGATCAGGATCGTGACCGCGAACAGCGACACGATGCTCTGCGCGAAGAAGTTCACGCCGAAGATGGTCGAGATCCAGCTCGGCTCGAGCGACATCAGCCAGTCGAAGGCCGCGAACGTGGTGGTGAGCGCGAAGACCGCGATGAACACCGGCGCCAGGCGCTTCTGGCTGACCGTGTACTTGGGATCCCCGGTCAGGTCCTGCTTGGTGCTGTTCGTGAACAGCTTCCAGGAGATGAACAGCCAGCTCAGGAAGTAGAACACCGCACGGCCCGCGAAGAACGGCAGGTTGAGGTACGGCACCTTCTTGGCCAGCGTGGCCGCGTGCTTTTCGTGCTCCGCGTGTTCGTTGAGGCCGATCATGCGGCTCACGTTGGTCGCGGGCGTGCCGAGGTCCGCGTGCTCGCCGCCGTGCGCTTCGCCATGCGCGTCGCCGTGCTCGCCCGCTTCGCCGTGACCGCCGGAGTGATCCGCGGTCCAGGGGTAGAGCTGCTTCACGTTCAGCGCGATCGGGATGAACAGGACGATGAAGATGCCGAGGCTGAGCGGCCGGTGCAGGTGCTCGGTGAGGCGGCGAATGGTGACGCTCCAGCCTGCGCTGGTGAGCCACTGCAGCAGCCCGAAGAACACGCCACCGAGGGCGATGGTCAGGAACGCCACGTAGGCGAACAGGTACGAGAACGCGAAGCGCTCGTGGTCCGTGAACGCGGCGAACGCGCTCAGCAGCACACCGACCACGGCGACCGCCGCGGCGACCTTCCACGCGTTGGCCCAGGAGCTCTGCGGATCGAGCTCGAAGCTCTTGGTCTTGTTATCACTCACTGCGCAGCTCCATTGCTGTTTGCCTGGCTCAACTGCAGCGCGCGGACGTAGGCGACGATGGCCCAGCGGTCATCGACGGGGAGCTGCGGACCGTACGGAGGCATGTTGTTGGCGCCGTAGGTGATGGTCTGGAACAGCTGACCGTCGCTCATCGTGCGCAGTCGGTCTTCGTGGAAGGACGGCGGCTGGAACGCCTGGTTCTGCGCGCGGCGGATGACCAGCCCCTTGCCGCCACCGAGGCCGTCGTGACACGGCGTGCAGTAGATGCCGTAGCGGCCCTGGCCGCGCAGCGTGAGCTTCTCCATGTCGCCGACGCGCGCGACCACCGCGCCTGGGATGGCGTCGACGAAGCCACCCTCGTCGGCCGTGCGACCCTCGCCGAGCGTGGGCGAGATCTCGAACTCGCGCGCCACGGTGCCAGCGACGGGCTGGCGCATGTTGCGCTTGTCCTCGAAGAAGCGGTTGCTCGCCTGCGCCACGAACTTCGGCTGGAAGTACATGTTGCGGAGGATCGCCACGGGCGGGTCCTGCGAGATCTCCCCGCGACACGCGGTCGCGGTCAGCGCTGCGATGGCAAGCGCGATGCTGAAGAACCGACTCATGTGGTCTCCTCCACCAGCTCGACGTAGGTGGGGTGCAAGCCCTCGAGGAAGCGGCGCGTGGCTCCGACATCGAACTGCGTGTCGGCCGCTTCGATCGAGATGAAGAACTTGTCGGTCGAGAAGCCCGCGAAGCGGTCCGACTCGAAGATGGGGTGGTGGTGGCGCGGCAGCCCGTTGAGACCGAGCATGCCGAGGAAGGTACCGAGCGCCGAGAACAGGATGGTGAGCTCGAAGCAGATCGGCACCATCGAGGGCAGCGAGATCGGGGGCTTGCCGCCGATGATGATCGGGTACTCGACGCCGTTGGCCCAGGCCATCAGTGCGAACGCACTGCCGAGGCCGGTCAACGCCATCACCAACACGATCCAGCCGAGGCGCGAGTCGCCCAGGCCCATCGCGTCGTCCATGCCGTGCAGCGGGTACGGCGAGTGCACGTCCCACTTCTGGTAGCCGGCGTCGCGGACCTTCTCGGCTGCGTGGATCAGCTCGTTCGGGTCTTCGAACTCGGCCAGCAGGATCGCCGGGCGCGTCTTCGGGGTCTTCACTGGTGCAGAGGAGCTCATGGTCTATGTCCTCATTCCGCCGGCGACGGCAGGGCGGCCGGTGCGTGTCCGTGGTCTTCGTCGGCGTGCGCGTGGTGGGGCTGGGCGTTCGGGAGCACACCCTTCACTTCGGCCATCGCGATCATCGGCATCCAGCGGATGAACAGCATGAACAGCGTGAAGAACAGGCCGAGCGAGCCGATGTAGATCGAGATGTCGACGATGGTCGGGCTGTAGTTGCCCCACGACGACGGCAGGAAGTCGCGGTGCAGCGAGGTCACGATGATGACGAAGCGCTCGAACCACATACCGATGTTGATGAAGATGGAGACCACGAACATCACGGGGATGCTGGTGCGCAGCTTCTTCGACCAGAACAGCTGGGGCGAGATGACGTTGCACGTGATCATCGACCAGTACGCCCACCAGTACGGTCCGGTGGCGCGGTTGACGAAGACGTAGACCTCGTAGTCATTGCCCGAGTACCAGGCGATGAAGAACTCCATCGCGTACGCGTAACCAACCAGCGTACCGGTGGTGAGCATGATCTTATTCATCAGCTCGAGGTGGTTCATGTTCACCAGCTTCTGCAGACCGAACACGGTGCGGCAGATGAGCAGGAGCGTCATGACCATCGCGAAGCCGGAGAAGACCGCGCCGGCGACGAAGTACGGCGGGAAGATCGTGGTGTGCCAGCCCGGCATGACCGAGGTCGCGAAGTCGAAGCTAACGACCGAGTGCACCGAGAGCACGAGCGGCGTCGAGATGGCGGCGAGGATGAGATACGCGCGCTCGTAGTTGCGCCAGTGGCGGTTGGAGCCGCGCCAGCCGAACGCGAACACGCCGTACACGGTCTTGCGCACCTTGTTGGTGGCGCGGTCGCGCAGCGTGGCGAAGTCCGGGATCAGGCCGGTGAACCAGAACAGCAGCGACACCAGGAAGTACGTGTTGACCGCGAACACGTCCCAGATGAGCGGGCTCTTGAAGTTGGGCCAGATGCCCATCTGGTTCGGGATCGGCAGCATGTAGTACGCGTGCCAGAGCCGACCGACGTGGATGCCGGGGAAGATCAGCGCGCAGATGACCGCGAAGATCGTCATCGCTTCGGCGAAGCGGTTGATCGAGGTGCGCCACTTCTGGCGGAACAGGAACAACACCGCCGAGATCAGCGTGCCGGCGTGGCCGATACCGATCCACCAGACGAAGTTGGTGATGTCCCAGGCCCAGGCGACCGGGCTGTTGTTGCCCCAGGTGCCGATGCCGGTCCACGCCAGGTAGCCGATCGCAATTCCGAGCAGGCCCGCGCAGGCCGCGGCCGACAGGAACACGATCCACCAGCCGAGGGGGGCCTTGGTCTCCGTGACACGACTGACCATGTCCGTGATGGACTTGGTGGTCGTCTCCGCGGGGAGCAGCCTCTCCTCGCCGATTGCTTTGATGGGATCGAGGTCGCTCATCCCTGAATCTCCGGGTTCGGATTGCGAATCTTGGCGAGGAAGCTCGTGCGCGGTTGCACGCCGAGGTCGGGCAGCAGCGAGTACTGACGGTCCAGCTTGACGGCCTTGGCGACCTTGCTGTTCGGATCGTTCAAGTCACCGAAGGTGATGCAGCCGGAGGCGCATGCCGTCTGGCAGGCCACCTTCACGTCGCCATCGCGCAGCTGACGCTGCTCGCGGCGGGCCGTGATCTTGGCCTCCTGGATGCGCTGCACGCAGTACGAGCACTTCTCCATCACGCCGCGCATACGCACGCTGACGTTCGGGTTGTACTGCATGCGGCGCGTCTCGGGCACCTGGCCGGTGAAGTCCAGGAAGTTGAAGCGACGCACCTTGTACGGGCAGTTGTTCATGCAGTAACGCGTGCCGATGCAGCGGTTGTACGCCATGTCGTTCAACCCCTCGGGGCTGTGCGCCGTGGCGTTGACCGGGCAGACGTTCTCGCAGGGCGCCTCTTCGCAGTGCTGGCAGCCGACCGGCTGGAACGCGATCTGCGGGTTGCTCTCGTCGGTGCCGACGAAGTAGCGATCGAGGCGCAGCCAGAACATGTCGCGACCGCGCGCGACCTGCTCCTTGCCGACCGAGGCGACGTTGTTCTCGGCCTGGCACGCGATCAGGCACGAGTTGCAGCCCGTGCACGCGCTGAGGTCGATCGCCATGCCCCAGCGATGGCCCTTGTACTCGACCTCCTGCCAGAGCGGCAGCGTGCTGAGCGTGGGCGAGCGGAACTCCGCGAAGTCCGGGTTCTTGCGGTACTCCTCGAGCGTGGTGTCGATCGCGATCGGGCGACCTTCCATGCTGTGCGTCTCCTGCGTGACCGAGACCGGGTAGCGGCCTCCGGTCTTGCTGACGCTGAAGCCGTCGCCGAAGCCGAACGCCGCCGCGCTGCGAAGCGGGTAGACGTTGAAGCCTGCGCCGTTGCCGTAGCGACCGGCGACCGTGCGGCCCCAGCCGAGGTTGAGCGTGATGGTGTGCTCGGCCTGGCCGGGCAGCACCCAGGTCACGATGTCGACCGTCGCGCCCGACGCATCCTTGACCGTGATCAGGTCGTAGTTCGCGATGCCGAGCTCCTTGGCGGTGTTCGGCGAGACGTACGCGGCGTTGTCCCAGGTCACGCAGCTGAGCGGGTGCGGCACCTCGAGCATCCACGGGTTGTTCGCGTGGCGCCCGTCGTAGAGGCCGGGGTCCGGAACGAAGTTGACCTCGAGGTTGCTCGCACCGAGCGCGGTCTTGGCGTCCGCGATCTGCTTGATCGCGTCGCCGACGGCCGCGCCATCGAGCGACACGCTGCCGATCGGTGCGACGGTGAGCTCGCGTGCGACTCCGAGGTGGAGCGCGCTCTTCCAGAGCGCCTCGAAGCTGCCCGCGCCGAACGCCTCACGGAACGTGGTGCGCACGAGCGGGTAGCCGCGCCACCACTCGATGCCGGCCAGCTTGGCGAGCACTTCGATGTCGCTGCGACCGCCGTGCAGCGGCGCGATCAGCGGCTGCTGGATCGAGATCGAGCCCTCGAAGGAGCGGTGGTCGCCCCAGCTCTCGAAGTCGTGCGCGCGCGGCACGTGCAGGTCGACCAGGTGCGAGGTCTCGTCGCGGTACGACGAGAAGTGCACCTTGGTGGCTGCCTTGCCGATCAGCTCCGCGAACTTGAGGTTCGCGGGGGCGTCCAGAGCGGGGTTGCCGCCGAGGATGACCAGCGTGTCGACGGCACCGGCCTGCAGCTCGCCGGCGAGCGCCGTGATCTCGTCCAGCGGACCGACCGCCTTGGCGCCATCGACGGAGGGCGTGAAGACCAGCGTGCGGCCGACGTTGCCCAGCGCGTGGTTGAGCGCGAACGCGAGCGCGTGCACCGCAGCGGGCTGCCGCGAGCCGACCACGATCAGCGACTGGCCCTTGGCGGCGAGCAGCTCCTTGGCGACGGCCTTGATCCACGACTCCGGAACACCGGCCGGTGCCTTGGCGCCCGTGACGCCGCTGCGCAGCGACTCGAAGTTGGCGCCTTCGGAGTCCGTGAGCCCGACGCCGAGCTCGGCGGCCAGCGCCTTGAGGTAGCTGCCGACGTCGCGCGCAGCCAGACGGAGGCGGTTGTCCGCGCTGGCGCCGGTGCTGGTGAAGCCGGGCTCCACCACGTACAGGCGGCTCATGCTGTCGCGCGGCGAGCCGAGGCGACGGCCGTCCGCGAACTCGCGCGCATTGCGCACCGAGCCGGGCTCGCTGCCGAGGAAGTCGGAGTCGAGCGCGAGCACCGTGCGAGCGCGGCGGAAGCTGTACGCGGGCTCGGCCGAGATGCCGAACGCCTGCTGCAGGCCGAGCTTCGTGTTCAGCGCGCTGATCGGCTCGTAGGTGTAGACCTTCGCCTGCGGGTACTTGGCGAGGAACGCCTTCTCGACGCGCGCGAAGGTGGGCGACGACGAGCTCTGCACCAGCACGCGCAGCTTGGCGCCGCCGTTCTTGGCCGCCGCGTCCGCGATCGCCGTAAGGCCCTTGTCGACCTCGGCGAACGTGGAGTCCGTGAACGCCTTGTCCTTGACCGACGCCGGGAAGCGCGAGCGATCCGGATCGTAGAGGTCGAGCACCGCCGCCTGCGCGTAGCCGTCGGTGGCACCGAGGCTGGTCGGGTGGTTCGGGTTGCCCTCGACCTTGGTCGGGCGGCCCTCGTGGGTCTCGACCAGCAGGCCGATCGAGTCACCGGCGATGCGCGCGGTGGTCGCGTAGTGCAGCGAGATGCCGGGCAGCACGTACTCGGGCTGGCGCGTGAACGGGAGGATCTTGTCCTCCGGGCGGCGGATGCAGCCCTCGAGCCCGAGCAGCGCACCGGCGGCGCCGGCGATGCCGACGAACGTGCGGCGCTTCATGCGCAGGCTCTCGCTCGACACGGTGTCCGAGCCGCTGACGCCGTCCACGAACTCGGCCTTGGCGCGCTCCTGGTACGCGACCGGGTCGGCCTTCGCCTCGAGGCTAGTCCAGAAGACCTTGCCCTCCATGCCCGGCGCGGGCTTGGAGAACTGGTAGTCCTTACGCTTGCTCATCGGTGGCACCCCGAGCAGTGTTGCGGCGGATTGACGGTCTTGGCGGCAGCAACGAGCTCCGCCTCGTCGGTCGACGGCGTCCAAGCCATGTTGGTGATCTGGTCCTTCGGCCTGATGGCCTTGCCCGGGTCGCGGTGACAGTCGAGGCACCAGCTCATGCTGAGCGGCTGGTCCTGACGAACGACTTCCATCTGGTCGACGCGGCCGTGGCAGCTCGAGCAGCCCACGCCCACCGCGAGGTGCACGCTGTGATCGAAGTACGCGTGCTCCGGAAGCTTGTGGATGCGAACCCACTCGAGCGGCTGATCCTTGGCCCAGCTATCGCGCACCGGCTGCAGGCGGACCGAGTCGGTCTTGATCACCGCGTGGCAGCCCATGCAGGTTTGCGTGGGGGGAATCATCGCCTCTTGCGAGCGTTCGATGTTCGCGTGGCAATAGCGACAGTCGATGCCCATCTCGCCGGCATGCAGCTTGTGGCTGTATGCGACCGGCTGGACCGGGGCGTAACCGACCTGCGTATTCCAAGGCGAACCGTAGTACCAGACCGCAAACGTCAGCCCTGCGCCGCCGAGCATGGCCGCGAGCGCGACCAACAAGGGCAGGTAGTTGAGCGACCGAGGAAAGAGTTGCATCCGCGTTCTTCTCGGGTGAGTGGAGACGAGACCCCGGAGACGAATGGCCAGCCCGTTCGCTCCGACGCTGCATTTTCGTGAGGACGAAACTCGAGGGAACCACTCCCTCCGGACGAGGTGTTCTCGAGCGCGTCCCGGCCTTAGGGCCACCTGTCGAGAGCGTCAAGAGCCATGTGACTACGAGAGCTTCGAAGGTGAAAAAGCGCGGCGTATATCGCTGCCAAAACTCGCATCGTCAAGCGACTTCGAAACGTTTCCCTACACCGTTACGCTGCGAACGATCCGCAACTTGACGCGACCGTCATTCCTACGCGGTGGAGCGCGCAAAATGTGGGTTCTGGAGGCGCATGCACGTGCCCGTGCGAGTCGCTCCGAGCGCGATCGAATTCGCTTCGCAGGGGGTGCGTGCGCGACGCGACACTTTGACGAAGGGGATGCGAAGGCAGGTACACTGACAGCCGTGTCATCGACGTCCGACTCCCCGGCTCCGGAGAGCGTGGGTCAGTATCGGCTGCTGGGTCGGATCGCCGTCGGCGGCATGGCGGAGGTCTATCGGGCGGCGGCGCCGGCCTCGGCGGGCGACTCGCGGATCGTGGTCGTCAAGCGCATGCTGCCGCGTATCGCCAGCGACGCCTCGGCGCGCGCGATGTTCAAGGACGAGGCACGGCTCGGCGCGCACGTGCGCCACCCGAACGTGATCCAGGTGCTCGACTACGGAGAGTCCGACGAGCACCCGTACCTCGTGTTGGAGTACGTGCAGGGTGTCGACCTGTGGCGCCTGATGCGCTTCCTGACCCGCACCAGCCGCAGCCTGACCGTTCCGCAGGCGGTGTTCATCGGGCGCGAGATGCTGGCCGGCCTGCACGCCGTACACGAGGCCGTCGACGAGAACGGCTCGCGGCTCGGCGTGGTGCATCGCGACGTGAGCCCCTCGAACGTGCTGGTCTCGGTGCACGGCGAGGTGAAGCTCGGCGATCTCGGGATCGCGCGCGCCCGGCTGCGCGAGAAATTTCCCAACACCGCGATCAGCGAGCGGGCCAAGGGCAAGCTCGGCTACCTGGCACCCGAGCAGGTGCGCGGCGGCGACTCGGACCGGCGCGCGGACGTGTTCTCCGCGGCGGTGGTGATCGCGGAGCTGCTGATGGGCCGGCCGCTGTTCGCGGGCGGCAGCGAGCTGGCCGTGTTGCTCGCGATCCGCGACTCCAAGGTGCACCCGTTCCTCGAGTTCGCGCTCGGGCTCCCGGAGGGCCTGGGCGAGCTGGTGGCCGACGCGCTGGCGCAGAAGCCTGCGCGCCGCCACGCCAGCTCCGAGCTGTTCGCGTCGCGGCTGTTGCCGTACCAGACCGAGCCGGCCGAGCAGCTGCGGGCCGAGGTGGCGGCGCTGGTCGCGGAGGCGATGGACGCGGCGCCCGGCAAGCTGCCCGTGCAGCTGACGCCGACCCGCACGCTGACCGATCCGGACCACCTGCTCGTGCACTACCAGCGCGTCGAGGAAGCCGAGACGGCGACGCCGATCGCCGATGCGGGAGTCGACGCCGCGCTGCTGGAGCAGACGCCCGTACCGAGCGGCTCGCAGTACGAGGTGCGCACGTCCGCAGGCCAGCGCTGGGGGCCCTGGTCCTTCGCGCAGATCGTGCAGGCGCTGTCGACCGGGCAGCTCGGCCCGCTGGACAAGGTCTCGGTCGACGGCGCCGCGCTGCGTCCGCTGGCCGAGGTGCGCGAGCTGGTCCGCCACCTGCCGATCACGACCACCACCGGCGATCTCGCGCAGAGCTCGGAGGACGGGCTGCGCCTGTCCGGTGAGATCCTCCCGCTCGAAGGCGGCGGCATCGTGTCCGCGCTCGGGCGGGCGGCGGTGGAGCGCATGACCGTGCTGATGCTCTGCGAGCGCGGCGGCGTGCGCAAGGAGGTCTACATCAAGGACGGCGCGCCCGCGTTCGTGACCTCGAACCTGGCCAGCGAGCTGCTCGGTGAGTTCCTGGTCGGCAAGAACGTGATCTCGCGCAGCGAGCTCGACATGGCGCTGGCGGTGATGCCGCGCTTCGAGGGCCGGCTCGGCGACACGCTGTCGGCGCTGGGCCTGGTGGAGCCGGTGGTGTTGTTCCGGCACATCGGCGAGCAGGTGCGCGAGAAGCTGCTCGACCTGTTCCTCTGGGACGGCGGCGTGTGCACGCACTACCACGGCGTGGCGCCGCCCCCGAGTGGCTTCCCGCTCAACATCGACGGCTGGGACGTGCTCGAGGAGGGGCTTCGTCGCCGCGTGGCCGCGGGCATGGAGCGCGAGCGCGAGGGCGCGCTACGTTCGCGCCATGCGGTGCCCGCGAGTGGCCCCAACTTGAGCGCGATGCGCCCTTCGCTGCCGCCGCGCCTCAAGCGCGTGCTGAGCGCGCTCGATCGCCCGATGACGTTGCCCGAGCTGGTGATCCGCCTGGAGCCGGATGACCCCGATCAGCCGCTGCTCGACTCGCTGCTGCTGCTGCACCTGGGCGCGATCCGCTTCGGCTGATCCTTTTCGCGTAACGAAAGGGGCGGCGTCGGTACGTCGGGGCATGCGCAGGAGCGACCCATGACGATTACCAACTCACAGCACGGCACGAGCGTTCACGAGATCGCAGCGGGAATCTATCGCATCAGCACGCCGGTCTCGGAGCTGCCGGGGGGCTTCACGTTCAACCAGTTCCTGGTGGTCGATGAAGCGCCGCTGCTCTACCACACCGGCCCGCGCAAGCTGCTCGCGCTGGTGCGCGAGGCCGTGCAGCACGTGCTCGGCGACGTCGCGAAGCTGCGCTACGTGGGCTTCTCGCACGTCGAGGCCGACGAGTGCGGGTCGCTGAACGAGTGGCTGGCGCTGGCACCCGAGGCGCAGCCCGTGTGCGGTGAAGTGGCGGCGATGGTGTCGGTCGGCGATCTGGCTGTGCGCCCGCCGTTCGCGCTGCGCGAAGACGAGTGGCTCTCGCTCGGGCAGAGGCGCGTGCGCTGGCTGGCCACGCCGCACCTGCCGCACAACTGGGAGTGCGGGCACCTGTACGAGGCCTCGACCCGCACCTTGTTCTGCGGCGACGTGCTGACCCAGCCGGGCGCGCAGCTGCCCGCGCTCACCGAGGGCGACCTGATCGGCCCGTCGGAGGCGATGCGGCTGGCGATGCCGGCCGGCTCGGTGGCGGTCGAGGCCGGCACGCGGGCCAGCCTGGAGAAGCTGGCGGCCTGCGAGCCGACTACCCTCGCCACCATGCACGGGAGCTCCTACCGCGGCGACGGCGGGCGAGTTCTGCGCGACTACGCGTCCGCGCTCGGGGTGTGATATGCGGGGCGCATGGATGCGCGCGCGGATGCCGAGCTAGTGAGCGCGATCGCGCTCGGCGATCGGGCCGCCGAGGCGGCGCTGTGCGCACGGTTTTCGCCGCGCGTGCGCCTGTACGGCCTCAAGCACCTGCGCGACGAGGAGCCCGCGCGCGACCTGGTGCAGACGGTGCTGCTCGGCGTGCTGGAGGCAGCGCGCGGCGGGCGCATCGCGGAGCCCGCGCAGCTCGACCGCTTCGTGCTCGGGACCTGCCGCAACGCGGTGGCGCGCGTGCGCCAGAAGCGCGAGCCACTGGCGAGTGACGAGGCGCTGCAGGCGCTGTCGGTGCCTGCACAGCGCATCGAGCTCGGCTCACTGTTCGGCTGCGTGGGCGCGCTCGACGAGCGCGGGCGTACCGTGCTGATGTTGTCGTTCGTGGAGGAGTGCAGCGCGGACGAGATCGGCACCCGGCTCGCGCTCAGCCCGGGCAACGTGCGCGTGCTGCGCCACCGCGCGCTGCAGTCGGTGCGGCGTTGCCTGGCCCGAGAGTCGCCATGAGCGCGCACCTGAGCTGGCAAGCGCTGGTCGACTACTGGGCCGACGATCATCCGGATCCCGACGCGGTCGAGCTGCACACGATGGGCTGCGCCGAGTGCACGGAGCGGTCGGCGAGCGTGGGCGCAGTGGCGCGCGCGCTCGGCAAGCTGCTACCGCCGCTGCTGACCCCGGGCATGTTGAGCGCACTGCAGGCACGCGGGCTGCGGATCGCGCAGAACGTGTTCGCGCCCGGCGATCGACGAGAGGTCCCCTTCCCGGTCGATCTGGACGTGTTGATCCACCGCCTCGAGGGCCTCGCCGACGATGTCGTGCGGCTCGACTTCAAGATGTTCGTGGAGAGCACGGGCGCCGCGATCACCGCGCTCGATGACGTGCCTTTCGTACAGGGTGCCGCGCTGCTGGCCTGCCAGCAGCACTACGCCTCGCTGCCCTGGGACGCCGTGGTCGAGCTCCACGCGACCCATCGCGACGGGCGAAAGAGCCAGACTCGCTACACGATTCTCCACCGCTTCTTGCAAGCGTAG
>DASUME010000744.1:0-3532 GCA_036277895.1 Polyangiales bacterium | reverse complement strand
CATGTTCTTCGCCGACCGCTTCTTCGGCTACGACGACGCCGTGTACGCGAGCCTGCGCCTGCTCGAGATCGTGGCCAGCGCGGGTCGCCCGCTGCACCAGCTGCTCTCGGACGTGCCCACCACCTACTCCACCCCGGAGCTACGCGTGGACTGTCCGGACGACGTGAAGTTCGGGTTGGTGCAGCGCGTGCTCGATCACTACCGCTCCACGCACTCGGTGATCGACGTCGACGGCGCCCGCATCCAGTTCGATGGCGGCTGGGGCCTGGTGCGCGCCTCGAACACGCAGCCGGTGCTCGTGCTGCGCTTCGAAGCCGGCAGCGAGCAGCGCCTCGCTCAGATCCGCAGCGAAGTCGAGGCCACGGTCGAGCGCCTCGGCGGCACGATCTGACAAATCCGCACCCGCATGGTGTACTGACGGGCTGGAGGAGAGCATGAGCACGGTCGAGATTACGAAGGACAACTTCGAGCAGCTGGTCGAGAACAACGACATCGTCGTGCTCGACTGCTGGGCCACCTGGTGCGGTCCGTGCCGCACGTTCGGGCCGATCTACGAGGCGGCCTCCGAGCGCCACCAGGACAAGGGCATCCTCTGGGGCAAGCTCGACACCGAGAACCAGGGTGAGCTCGCGACCGCGTTCGGCATTCGCTCGATCCCGACCGTGATGGTCTTCCGCCAGGGCATCCTGCTGTTCAGCCAGGCCGGCGTGCTGCCCGCCAAGGCGCTCGACGAGCTGGTCACCAAGATCGGCGAGCTCGACATGGATGCGATCCGCAAGGACATCGAAGAGCACGAGAAGGCGCACGCCGAGGGCCGCGACTGCGGCCACGACCACGGTCACTCACATGATCATGACCATGATCATGACCACGATCACTGACGCTTCTTCTTCAGCTCGATCGTGACGTCGGCGACGCGCTTGTCGCCTCGCGGCGTGAAGTCGCTCGGCTGGAGCCCGCGCAGCACGGGCGCAAAGCCGTCGCGGTAGATCAGCAGCTCCTGCGGCCCGTCGAGCGGAACGTTCTCGACCTTCACGTCCGGCGAGAAGCCGATCAGCTGGTACACGCGCGCGCTGCGCGGCGTGGTGATCACGCGGATCGTGCCGGTGCCCTTCGCGCTGCCCTGTGCGGTCAGCCGCGACGGGCCGAGCTCCAGCGCGTCGTTGCCCTCGTCGAGCTGCATCGCGAGCTCGTAGCGTGCGCCCTCCGCGGTGGCCTCCCACTCCGCGTTGGCGGGCACCAGCGCGCGCGTGGGCTGGTGGCCCTCGGCGCTGGCCACGAACTCGTGCGCAACGCCCACCGGCAGCTTGTCGATGCTGACCGGCGCGCGGCCGACGTAGCGCAGCACCTGCGCGTTCGGCTCCGACACGTGCACCAGCAGGTCACCCACGTTCGCGCTCGGCGCGGTCTTGAGCTCGGCCTTGGCGGCGGCCGCCTCGGCTTGCAGCAGGTCCTGGCGCGCGTTCTCGTCGCGGATCGAGGTGGCCACGATCACCACCAGCACGGCGGCCGCGACCAGCGCGAAGCCGAGGAACAGCTTGCGCGACGAGCTAGGGGAGCCGAGCTCCTCCAGGCCCGAAGCCTGCGAGCGGGTCGAGGGCCGACCGGGCGAGAGCGAGGGGCGCACACTCGGGCGTGCGCTGGTGGCGCCGTCGAAGTCGCTCAGGCGCGAGGGCGCACTGACCTTGGTCTCGAGGTAGTGCTCGTCGCCGTCGAGGTCGAGGCCCTCCAGCAGATCGACCTGCAGCGGGCGCGCGTCCGGCTCCAGGCTGCGCGCGCGGCGGCCGTCGTTCGCGGGTTGCTCCTCGCCGAGCAGCGAGCTGAGCGCGTCGTCGACCGCGCCATCGTCGATCAGCGGATGCGCGGCCTCGCGTGCGAAGCGGGCGAGCACACGCCTGGAGGCGGTGCGGTTGAGCGGCACCAGCGTGGCCTCGAGCTGATCGAGCAGGCTGCGCAGGGAGCTGAGCTCGCTCTCGGGGCGGTCGCGCAGGCGCTGCAGCGCGGGCGGCAGGTTGCGGCTCGACGCCTGGAGCATCGACACCAACACGCGGTGCAGGCTACGCGCGCCGGGGGCCTCTTCGCAGGCCGGGCCGTGGAGCACGACGTTGCCGTTCTCGTTCACGCGTACCTGCGACAGCCCCGTCAGCTCGCGTGGGCCTTGCTCCAGCATCGACTCGGCGCCGGAGAAGGCGATGAAGGCCGCGATCTCGGCCGGCAGCGTGGACGACTTGCGGTCCAGAGAGCGGACCAGCTCGTCCACGCTCACGCTGCCGGCTGCGCTCATGCGCGCCGCACCTGATGCGCGACCTCTCGCTGCTTCACCGTCGGCGGCCGCACGCGCACATTGGCATCGCGCAGGAAGTCCTTCACCTGCGCCACCGTGAAGATGCCGTCATGGAAGATCGAGGCCGCCAGGGCGGCGTCCGCACCGGCCACCGAAAGTCCGTCCCGGACGTGCTCGAGGGTTCCCACGCCCCCTGATGCAATCACGGGAATGCCCACCGCGTCGACTACTGCGCGCGTCAGCGCGAGGTCGTACCCATCCCGGGTTCCGTCGCGGTCCATGCTGGTGAGCAGGATCTCGCCCGCGCCGAGCAGCTCGATGCGGCGCGCCCACGCGATCACGTCGAGGCCCTCGTCGGTGCGGCCGCCGTGGGTGAACACGTTCCAGCGCGGCGCCTCCCCGGGCTGGCTGACGCGCTTGGCGTCGACCGCGACCACGATCGCCTGCGCGCCGTAGGCAGCGGCCGCATCCGCGACGAAGTCCGGGTTGCGCACCGCCGCAGTGTTGATCGAGACCTTGTCGGCGCCGGCCATGAGCAGGTCGCGCACGTCGTCGCGGGTGCGCACACCCCCGCCCACCGTGAGCGGCGCGGCGATGTTCTCGGCCGTGCGCTCGACGACGTCGATCAGGATGCGGCGCTGATCACTGGACGCGGTGATGTCGAGGAACGTGATCTCGTCGGCGCCCATCGCGTCGTAGCGCGAGGCGCTCTCGATCGGGTCACCCGCGTCGCGCAGACCGACGAAGTTGATGCCCTTGACCACGCGGCCGTTCTTGACGTCGAGGCACGGGATGATGCGCTTGGCCAACACGTCAGCCTCCTGGAAATTCGGCGAAAGCCTGGGCGAGATCGAACGCGCCGCTGTACAGGGCGCGGCCTATGACGGCAGCTCGCACGCCCGCTTGCTCGAGTGCACGCAGGTGCTGGAGGGTGCCCACGCCACCGCTCGCGATCACGGTCGCGCGGGCTTCTCGCTGGAGCTGCGCAGTGGTCTCGACCGCGGGGCCCTCGCGGGTGCCGTCGCGGTTGATGTCGGTGAACAAGATCGCGGCGGCGCCCCAGGCGTCGACCTTGCGCGCGTAGTCGTCGAGCTGCTGGCCGCTCGATTCGAGCCAGCCCTCGACCGCGATCACGCCGTCCTTCGCGTCGAGCGCGATCACGATGCCCTCGGGGTGCGCACGACAGAGTTGCTCTGCGAGTGCGGGCTGCTTGATCGCGACGGTGCCGAGCACCACGCGCGCGGCGCC
>DASUME010000743.1:0-2415 GCA_036277895.1 Polyangiales bacterium | reverse complement strand
TGGAGGGGAAGGACCCCGACCACCTCTACCCGTCGTTCGTCTTCCGCATGCTCACTGCGCGCTATCAAGGCGACGCTCATCCGCCTCGCGATGCCCTGCTGCAGGACTTCGACGCCATCCTGCGGAGTAAGGTGCCGGACGTGAAGCATGCGCGCGCACTGGAGATCCTCGGCGGCACGGGATCGTACTACCCGCGTGAGATGCTGGAGGCGCGCGAGGCCTTCCTGCACGCGGTGGAGTTCGCGGTCGCGGGCGTGGCGCGCGACCTCGAGCTGTTCAATCGCACCGCCGTGCGTTTGTTCGTCACGCCGCCGGCGCCGCCTCCGAAAGGATGGCCGTGAAGCACCGTCTGCGACACGCCTAGCGGGTGACGAACAACGTCACATCAACGTCACCGAGACGTGTGGAGGGCTGGGGTACACGAGGCCGAGCTAATCCCCCGAGGTCCTCGCATGTCAATGCAAGCCGACGTCCCCGCACTCGTCGAGACGCCCACAACCGCGGCTCCCGTATCGCAACTCGATGCGAAGATGTCCGCCAAGAAGCCCGGCCGCTACGCGAGCGGGGCCTTCCTCGCCGCGCTGGCCGGCGGTCTGATCTATTCCGGATCGCAGCTCGTCGCCGATCTGCAGAATGTCCACTCGCCCACGATCTTCCCGTTCGTGATCCTGGGCATCGCGCTGTTCATCGCGCTCGGCTTCGAGTTCGTGAACGGCTTTCACGACACCGCGAACGCGGTCGCGACGGTGATCTACACGCACTCGCTGGAGCCGCATGCCGCGGTCGTCTGGTCCGGCGTGTGGAACTTCCTCGGCGTGCTCGCGTCGTCCGGCGCGGTCGCCTACGGCATCCTCACGCTGCTCCCGGTCGAGCTGATCCTGCAGGTCGGCAGCGGCGCAGGCTTCGCGATGGTGTTCGCGCTGCTGATGGCGGCCATCATCTGGAACCTCGGCACCTGGTGGCTCGGTTTGCCGTCGTCGAGCTCGCACACGCTGATCGGCTCGATCATCGGCGTCGGCATCGCCAACAACCTGATGACCCCCGGCACCGCCACCAGCGGCGTCGATTGGGCGCAGGCCGCCAAGGTCGGCCAGTCGCTCTTGCTCTCGCCGCTCGTCGGCTTCGGCTTCGCCGCGCTGATGTTGATCATCCTGCGCAAGACCGTGCCCAACAAGAAGCTCTACGAGGCGCCCGAAGGCGACGCGCCGCCGCCCTTCTGGATCCGCGCGCTGCTCGTGCTCACCTGCACGGGCGTCAGCTTCGCGCACGGCTCGAACGACGGCCAGAAGGGCATGGGCTTGATCATGCTCATCCTGATCGGCACCGTGCCCACCGCCTACGCGCTCAACCATGCGGTCTCGGCCGCCGACACGCAGGACTTCATCGCGGTCACCGCGCAGGCGTCCACCGTGCTCGACAAGTACAGCGACGGCGTGAGCTCCAGCGACCCGCGCACCGACCTGCGCAACTACCTGCGCACGCGTGACCTCGCGCCGACGACGGTGCCCGCGGCCGCCAAGCTGGCCAAGGAAGTGGGCATCGACCTCGCGCGCTTCAAGGAGCTCGCGAAGATCCCGCCGGAAGAGACCCGCAACTTCCGCAATGACATGTACGTGCTCGGCGAGACGCTGCGCCTGTTCGACAAGAGCAAGAAGCCTGCCTTCACCGACGCAGATCACGAAGTGATCGCGAACTACCACAAGCACCTCGACAACTCGACCAAGTTCATCCCCACCTGGGTGAAGGTCGCGGTCGCGCTCGCGCTCGGCCTCGGCACGATGGTCGGCTGGAAGCGCATCGTGGTCACGGTCGGCGAGAAGATCGGCAAGGACCACCTCACCTACGCGCAGGGCGCCTCCGCGGAGCTGGTGGCGATGACGACGATCGGCGCGGCCGACATCTTCGGTCTGCCGGTCTCGACGACCCACGTGTTGAGCTCGGGTGTCGCAGGCACGATGGCGGCAAACGGGACCGGTCTGCAGTGGGCCACCGTGCGCAACATGCTGATGGCATGGGTGCTCACGCTGCCGGTCTCGATCGCGCTCTCCGCCAGCCTGTTCTACCTGTTCAGCCACTTCTGAGATGGAAGGGGTCGCGTCGAAGCTCCGGCTCGACTTTCATCCTCGCGATAGCCGCGGTCTGATCTGGGGCTATCGTCTGGATGAGCTGGCACCGTTGTCGATCGACCAGTCGACCGACGCGGACAGCGGCCCCATCTGGTACCACTTCAACATCGCCGACGGGCGCGCCCGCAAGTGGCTCGAAGAGCAATCCGGCATGCCCGCGCACGCGGTGCAGATGATGCTCGAGCCACACCCGCGCGTGCGCCTGAACGTGATGCCCCAAGGTCTGGTCGGCGTGCTCGTCGACCTGCACCACGACTTCAACGGCGACCCGGAAGGGTTCGGGGAGCTA
>DASUME010000742.1:0-2139 GCA_036277895.1 Polyangiales bacterium | reverse complement strand
TGATGGGCCTGGTCGGGCTGTCGGCGGCGCTCGGCGCGTTCTTGTCCGGTGTGATGCTGGCGGAGTCGAGCTACCGCCACGAGCTCGAAGCAGACATCGAGCCGTTCCGCAGCTTGCTGCTCGGTCTGTTCTTCATGTCTGTCGGCATGACGGTGGACACGCGGCTGATCGCGGACAACTGGCTGCTGCTGCTGGAGGCGCTGGCCGCGGTCACCACGATCAAGGTCGGCGTCGTGTACGGACTGATGCGGCTGCTGCACAACAAGCACGAGCCCTCGATCCGCGCGGCGCTGCTGCTCGGGCAGGGTGGAGAGTTCGGCTTCGTGCTGTTCTCGACGGCGGTCACCGCGCACGTGATGCCGCCCGAGCAGGCCACGCTGTTGGTGGCGTTGGTGACGATGTCGATGGCGCTGACGCCGTTGCTCGTGCGGGCCGCGCCGCTACTCGTGCGCGACAAGCCGGCGGACGAGCCCGAAGAAGACTTCGACGGTGCACACGGCACGGTGTTGATGGTCGGCTTCGGTCGCTTCGGGCAGCTGGCCGCGCAGATGCTGCTGCCGCTCGGCTTCGAGGTCACCATCATCGACAACGACGTGGAGATGATGGATGCCGGCTCGCGCTTCGGCTTCAACCTCTACTACGGAGACGGCACGCGGCTCGACGTGCTGCGCGCCGCGGGGGCGGGCGAGGCGCGCGTGATCTGCATCTGCGTCGACAAGCCCGCCTCGGCGACCGCGATCGTACGCCTGTGCCGGAGCGCGTTCCCGCTCGCGCAGCTCTACGTGCGCGCGTTCGACCGCATCCACGCCATGGAGCTGCTCGACGAGGGGGTACACTTTCAGATGCGCGAGACGCTGGAGAGCGCGATCGCGTTCGGGCGTGCGACGTTGAAGGAGCTGGGCATCGCCCAGGAGCGCGTCGAAGAGGTCGAGGAGGCGGTGCGCCTTCGTGACCGCGATCTCTTCACGCTGCAGCAGCAAGCACGCAGCGACGGGCGCGACCTCGCATCGGTGCCACGCCCCGAGCCCTTCACGCTGCCCGCGCGCGCAGCCAAGGCCCTCAACGCGATGACTGAGCCCGAGCCGGTAGAGGGCTAGATCTAGGGACGCAAGAACTGGCGCCCGGGCGTGCGCGCCCAGCCGTGCTGTCCATGCGGTCGCGGCAGCGCGAGGTGTCTCCAGGCACGCATCGGGCCTGCACGCTTGGCGGCCTTGCCCGGCTCCGCCAGCGGGCGCGGTCGGACCGGCCCGCCGACGGCCTGGTCCGTGAACAGCACGTCGTTCCGTACCGTGAAGTCTCAGAGGTCGATGCGCTGCACGCCGATCGAGTACAGCGGGAGCAGCACGATGTTGCCGCTGCCGGTGATGTTGTAAGCCTGTCCGTAGAGCGGGACGCGGCGTACGAGGGCGGGCGCAGTCACGTTGCTGACGTCGACGATCGCCGCATCCGTCGTGCCCTGCACGAGTGCACGCGCGCCGCTCAGGTAGACGGGCGGAGCTCCCCACCAGCCCCACCACGCGTTGGGATCGTTGCGAACACTCAGGCGGCCCGAGGCCAGCACGCCACTGTCGAAGCCGCCGAGCGTGAGCAGGTCCACAGCCTCGCCCACGGTCGAGCCCCAGAAGCAGCCGCCCCAGCAAGCTCCGTCGACGATGCCGCGTCCGTAGCCCCAGACCGAGTCACCGCGACTGATCACGGCCGCGACGCGCCCCTCGCTGTAGCTCGACGAGCTGATGCGCTCGCGCTCCGCGAGCGGGTACGAGCCCTCCAGCTTCGCTTCGGTGCCTGTGATCTGCACCAGGTGCAGGGTCTGCGTGAAGCCGGTGCACTTGCCGGTGATGGCCGTGTTGCCGTCCCAGTTGCTCGGGTAGTCGAAGATGCTGTACGAGAAGCGGGCGTAGCAGGCCTCGGGGCTGACGCCGGCGACCTCGACGCGGTTGAGCTGCGAGGTGAGCGCGCGGCTGTGGGCGCGATCGTAGTGCAGCAACGAGCCAGGTACGTTGACCTTCGCCGCGAGCTTCGGCTGCGCACTGAGATCGAGGCGGTCGATGTAGAAACGCGCCTTGCCGACGCGCGAGGTCTCGAAGTGGCCGAACAGGACGTCTGCTCCGTCCGCGATCAGACCGGAGTAAGACACGT
>DASUME010000741.1:0-9031 GCA_036277895.1 Polyangiales bacterium | reverse complement strand
TGATCGCGTACCTCAGCGATCGTGCACTGTCTACCGAGGAGCGCCTCGAACCAGGCGCCTCGCTCAGCTGCTCCATGAGGCGGTCGAAGGCGAGCTCCTCTTCGTCTCTACGCATGGTCCGGCTCCGGCACGATGCCGATGGCGAGTCGCCAGAAGCAATAGCGGAGTCGATGCGCCGAGCGATGGATCGTTGAGGTTGCGAGCAGTCGCTGGCGTTGCTCGTCGATCATCCGCTGCAAGGCGGCTTCGACCACCGCGCGCGCTTCCATGCACTCCAGAACGGAGTTGCTCCTCGATGAACGCGAGCGAGGCTTCGTCCAGTTCGAACTCGACGGGGCGGAGCAACGGGAACGGCGGGATTCGGAACATCAGAGCAAGGCCTTCTCTCTGCACCCGCAGCGGAGATGCTTGGAGTTGACGGAGCTCGCGACGCACGTGAGACGTTGAGCCGAACGCCAACGTAGCAGGGTCGCCGTGCGCTATTTGGTCCGGCGCGCGAGGGTCCCGTCCGCAAAGGTGTGAAAGTCATCGTCGTCGCTGTGCGCAGGCTCGGTCCACGCCAGGCGGTCCCGGTGTCGTGAAGCCACGATGAGCGGCGTCTGCGCGTCGCCTACGGTGAAGCTGGTTCGGCGAACTCGAGGATCAGCTCGGAGAACTTGCCGGGCCCCGCTGCGCCAGGATCGGATACGGTCGACGGACGCGGGGGGCATGGTGGAGCAGCGTGTTACTCACGGGCGCCAGGCGAAGCAAGCGGAGAGCGCGCGCTCCGGCGTGGCCTATGATTGGGTCCGATGACGCAGGTCGTTTCCCCTCCCTCGCGGACGCACGAAGACTCGGTCTCGCTGGACGGTGGCTCGCTCGCACGCCTGCTCGGCGCACCCGCGGAGCTCGAGCTCGTCCACGTCGAGCTAGCACTGGGCCGAGCTGACTTCGACGACGCGGCGGCACGCTGTCTCGCGCGCGCGAGGCTCGGCCTGGCTCTGCCCGCGGAGTTGATCGGACGTGTCATGGTGGGCGTCTCGCAGGGACAGATCTTCGTGTCGTTGGGGCGGGCCGCGGGAGCCGAGGTCGCACCGTACCTCGAGGAGGCCGTGCGTCGAAAGCGCTACGGCTTCGACGCGGTCGGCGTGCAGCAGCTGTGTCTCGCGGCGCTGCTGCTCGAGAGCTTCGGGCGACTCGATGCCGCGCGCGCCACGCTGCTGCCGCAGCTGCGAACGGCGGCTCGGAAGCCGTGGTTGGGCCTGTGGACGCGTGAGATCTTGCGCGACGTCGCGCGCCGGATTGGAGACGTGCACCTCAGCGCCCTGTGCGAGCAGTTCCTGGAGCCGGCGGCCGTTCCGCTACCGAGCTCGCTGATCGACGAGATGCTGAAGGCCACCCCGGAGGAGGTCATCAACGGGCTCCGTGCGTCGGCGCCTGCGCTGGTGCTTCCGGGCGTGCCCATGCGCGTGGCGCCGAAGGTTGGGCGCAACGACCCGTGCCTGTGCGGAAGCGGGCGCAAGTACAAGAAGTGCTGCGAGGCCAGCGGGGGAACGCAGCGCAGCATCTCGTACGCGCAGCAGCTTCATGATCTCGCCCCGCACCTGACCTACGCGCAGATCGGGCGCTTCTCGCGCAAGCACCTTGCGATGCTCGATCCCCAGCGACTCACATCGAAGGCGCTCGTGGCGCTGATGCGCGAATGGGCGGGGCACCGAGAGTACCGGCGCGCCGCGCAGGTGGTGGGAGAGCTCGCGGTTCGCGATGCGTCGGACGCGTCGGGACATGCCGAGGACCTTTTGCGTGACGCGATTCACGATGGATGTGCGGCGGAGGTCATGCCGCTGCTCGGCCCTCTGCTCGAGCTCGATGCAGACCTTCGGTTGAAGCTGGCGCTCGCAGCAGAGCCGACGCTGGGGGCCGAGCTCGAGCGCGTGGCCCTGGACGCCTTGCGAGCGGACCCGCGCGAAGGCGCCGAGATCGAGCTGGCGTTCACGCTGCTCGACGCCCGGCCCGCGCTGGGCATCTTGGTCGCACGCGGCACGCTGTGGGCCGAGCGCGCCATGGATGCCGAGACGCTGGTGGACAGCATCGAAGACGCACGCGACACGTTGCTCCTGCCGCCTGGAGACCGTGCTCGGGCCACGTTCGATGCGCTGGGCGGCGAGCCCAAGGCGCATGCCGAGCGCGAAACCGAGCGCGCAGCCCATGGCGCGCTGGCGACGACCGCCGCGGACCTCCAGCAGCGCCTGTCGTCCGCGACGGGACGCATCGCTCAGCTCCAGCGTCAGGTGGCGGAGAGCGAGCGGGCGCTGCAGTCCGCCAGCGCGAAAGACACGTCGCTACACATGCCTGCTCCCAGCGCTGCTCCCGAACAGCTGGCTCGCTTGCATGGCAAGGTAGACGAGCTCAAGGGCCTCTTGCGCGAGCGCAATGCGGAGCGCGCGGAGCTGCGTCGTCAGCTCGAAGAGGCAGCGCAGGAAGCGCCTCGGAGCGACCCCAAGCGCCGCGCTCCGTCGGACGAAGAGGACCCACTCGAGGCAGCCTACGATGCTCCCCTCGGCCGAACGGTGCTCGTTCCGCGCTTCCCCACCGCCTTCGAGGCGGAGCTCGGCCGACTCCCGCGCCACGTCGCCGCCGACGCGATGCGCACCGCGGGCGCGCTCGCCTCGGGCGACCCGGCGAGCTGGCGCGGTGTCAAGCAAGCCAAGAACATGCGGCGGCCTGTGCTGATGGCGCGCGTCGGCATCCACCATCGTTTGGTCTTCCTCGTGGAGCAGGGGGCACTCGAGGTCACGCATCTGATCGCGCGTGCGGAGCTCGAGCAAGTGCTGCAGCGGCTACGAGGCTGAACGACTCGCGGCTCTGCGTGGCTGCGGGCAGCTGACAGCGAGTGAGTGCTACGCACGGGCCATGGCGAGCAGCGCGTGGAGCTTTCGCTCGGTCAGCGTGCGGCCTCGCTCCGACGGGATCTTCGCCACCCAGCGTGATAGTTCTCTGCGTCGGAAGCTGCGCGGAAGCTCTAGCTCGGGCAAGCTTGTGAAGAGTCGCGAGCGACCGCTCGACAGGTAGGCGAAGTCGAACAGAGCCTTCTCGGCGGTCGCGAGCTTGGTGCCGAGCTCGGCCTCCTCGTAGCCGCCAAAGACCTCGGGGGTTACATGGTGCACGGAGACGGTCGCAGCGCTCGTCTTGATGCGCTGCGTGCGCGCGAGCGACACCGCGTACACCACCTCGGGGATCTGTTCGATGAGGCCGCGTCGATGGAGGGCCGTCTGAAGCGAGACGTAGCTAGGGAGCGGCGCGGTCAGGTATTCGGGCAAGCGCAGCGGATCGAGCGCATCTTCGAGCCACCACGTGCCATGCCGCACCGAGCGGATGAGCCCGGCGCGTGCGAGTCGCGAGAGCGTCTGGCTCGCGGCCGCCGTGCTGAGTCGAAGCACCGCTGCGGCATCTGCGGTGTCAACGGCTGGTACGCCTAGCTTGCCCAGAAGGGCGAGTGCCTCGGAGGCGTTCATTGGAGCGACTCGAGGCGCGTGATGACGTCTTCCTGCATCGCGTTCCACGCCGAGCGCTCGGCGTACACCTCTGTGTGCCCCGGTTCGAGAAACGCCACGACCTTGGACGTGTACTCGTCGAAGGAGATGCTCATCGCGTTGTCGACGGCCGCTTCGAGCCACTTCTTGGCGGCGGCATCCAAGGCGACCTTCGCTGCATCGGTGCGCGCCAAGAGCAACGAGAGGTCGAATACGTCGCGTGCCTGTGGTTCGGTCCGCGCAGCGAGTGCGTGGATCTTCTGCCGAATCGCAGCTTCGATTGTGTAGTGAGATGCCAGTACCGGTGTGAGGCCATAGGGACGGAGCAACTCGCGATCGGTCGCCTCGAACGCCGCCCCATCGATGTTGTCGCGTCGCGAGAACTCGACCTTCGTCCGAATCGCAAGCGTTTCGCCGTCACGGCGCAAGCCCACCTTCCAACGCTGAGTCGTTTCGGTCTGCTTCGGTGACGTCGTCTCGACGACGGTCAGCTTGTGCGTCTTTAGCGGAGCGGTCACAGCTGGTGATTGCAGCACGCGCTCAACCTTCTTCTTGAGCGTATCCTTCGCAATCACGACCACGTCGAGGTCGATGTCCTCGGAGTAGCGCACGCTGCCGAAGAAGAAGCGAAGATTGGAGCCGCCCTTGAGTGCGATCAGGCTCTTGTCTTCCCCCTTGGCGACGAGCGCGCGCAAGAAGACGAGGTGAAAGAGCTCGGTGCACTGTCGAACGCTGAGTGGCACCTGTCATAAATACAGAAAATAAACGAATAGTGCAAAATATTGTATTGCTAAACTGCCGACGTGCCATCACCGCGCAAGCATGCTTTTAGGTCTCATCCGCTGCATCGCAGTCGAAAATATCTCACTAGCTTCAGCGGCAGCTTTGATCTGATCCAATCACGGCAGGTTGAGAGATCCACGCGGCTTTGCGGAACGAGGCAGGCGAGCACGCGCCTGCCTCGCTGCGCGCGGCCGCTGCAACGCGTCAGCCCTTGGCGGCGTGCTTGTCGGCGCGGGTCTTGGCGACGTGCTGGCGGTAGCTCGGACCGTCGACGTCGCTGCGGATGGCGTGCATCACGAGTCGGTCGAGGATGGCGGCGGTGATCGTGGCGTCGCCGAGGTAGCAGCCCCAGTCGCTCAGGGCGATGTTCGACGTCACTGCGGTGGAGACGCGGCCGTGCCGGCGGTCGACGATGTTGTAGAGCGTGTGCGCGGCGGTGGGCTCGTCGTCGCGCTTCTTGACCTGTCCGACGCCGACATCGTCGATGATGAGCAAGTCAGGTCGCGCCCACGCCTTGAGGCGGCGCGGATAGGCGCCGTCGGCAAGCCCAGCATGCAGGTCGTCGAGCAGGTCAGCGCAGCGTGAGGTGCTTCCTCAGTCTGGCGAGGACGGCGTCGTCGCTGGGGTCGGGGTCTCGTTGTGCGGCGGTGCTCCGGTACGATTACGGGCGGCGTTCCGCACGTCGGACCAAACGCCCAGGCGCGGGCGGACATCCATAAGAATCGCATGCGCCTAAGTGCCGCACATTTTGGGCCGCGCCCGTCGGCGGTAAGCGTTCGCTGGGCCAAAGGTGCAAAGCGGGCTGCTGTTTGCGCGCGTGCAGGTCGCGCTGTGGCGCCTCGTTGGGGACGTCGCCAGACTTTGGGCCTCCTCGGCCGTGCTCAGTCCGGCGAATGCGCGCCGACAATCGCGCGCATTCATTTCGCTTTTGTGGTCGGGGTGGCCGGATTCGAACCAGCGACATCTAGCTCCCAAAGCTAGCGCACTACCAGGCTGTGCTACACCCCGTGGCGGCGGAACCTAGCGCATGGGGTCGGGGGGCTCAAGCGTTAAGGGGTGTGGTCCAGGCGAGGGTGCGCCACGGGCTCTTGGGAAGAGGTAGGCGGTGGAGTGTTGGGCCCACGAGGCGTACTCGCGCTGGAGTTTGTGCTCCGCGGGGGATCGTTGGGCGTGTGTAGGCCGTCGTTGTGAAGGAGCTTGAGGGCGGACTCGACGGCTTCGTGTGTCTTGCCGTCGTTGGCATCGAGCTCGCGAATGGTCTCGAGCACGGCTTCGCGGCTGGCGATGCCCACCACTCGTGGAGGATCTGCAACTGAGGCCGCTGGGGAGTGCGTCGAGTACTGAGCGTTGCGCACGGCGAGGTCGGCGCCGGCGGCGATGGCCCAGCTCTTGGGGAGGGCGAGGGACGCGTCGCCCTTGAGGCGGATGCGTTCGCCGAAGATCGAGCGAATGACGTCGCGGTGGCAGTAGGTGTAGCTGATCGCGAGGCCAACCAACATGGCGTAGGCGTAGGCGTAGGCGGGCATGGGCGTCCTTTCGAGCTGCGTATGCAGTCGTGGCCCACATGTGCCGTGTGCTTCACCGCTCGTGTGAACGTCCGGGGTGAATGGTCGATCGCGACCACCCGTGGCGACGGCAGGAAAGTTCGAGCGGGGTGGCGACGTATTGCAGAACGGAGGGAGCATGTCCGATCCGACGTCGCACAACGCGCTCGCGCCGACGGGCCGCAAGCACCTCGTGCTCGTGCCGGGGTTCGTGGGCTCCGATGCGCTCGGGCAGCTGCGTTACTACGCGGGTGTGGCGCAGGCCTTTCAGGCTTGGCGGAAGCAGGCGGGGGCGGAGCATGCGACCTTGCACTACTTCGACAACTTTCCCACGGCTTCGGTCGCGCAGCGGGCGGCTCGGCTGCACCTCTTCCTGGCGGACAAGCTGGCGCTCGGTGAGATCAACGTGGGGGACGAGGTCACGCTGCTGGGGCACTCGACGGGCGGCCTCGACATCCGCGCGCTGCTGACCGTGTTGCGGGACAAGCCCAACGAGCTCGCGCCGCGCAACGATGCGGCGACCAGCGCGGGACCATCCGACGAGCCGCTCACGAACCGCGACGTGCGCGCGTCGATCCGGCGCATCGTGTTCATGTCGGTGCCCCACTACGGCACGAACATCGCGGACTTTGCGGCGCGCTACCAGAAGACGATCCAGGACGCGATCACGGACGTGCTGCACGGGCTGAGTGCGAACCGAGCGCTCTCGAGCTGGTTCGGTTCGCCTGCGGACGTGCTGCAGAAGCACGCGTCGGACCTGGTGGTGGCGATCGGGGACGCGCTGGTGGAGACCGACGGCGTGACGGAACGTGGGCTCCCCGCGGCGGCGCAGCGTGCGCAGGAGGCCGCGGAGCGCGAGGCGCGCTTCGAGCTCTTGCTCTGGCTCGAGCACATGCAGGACGACTTCGGCGCACTGCTCGATCTGCGCTCGCTGACGACCGATCTCGCGGCCGAGCTCGCGGGTGCGGTCAGCCCTGCGCACTACGACGCTCCGATGCGCGCGCGAGAGCTCGCCGACTGGGCGGGTCGCACGGCGGGTGTACCGGGCATCGAGACGCTCTCGTTTGCAAACCACGCGGCACCGTTCGCGCTGTCGCGCGCCTCGACGCCGCTGCTGGAGGCCGTGGGCGCGCTCTGGGTGCAGCAGGCCTCCAGGCTGATCGGCTTGCTCGCGCACGTGCTCGACCTGTTCGTGCTGCCGCGCGCCTTGCTCGACGTGTCGTTCGCGACCGGCGCGCTGGCGGTGCTGCAGGGCGAGCGCGAGGTGCTCTACGCGCTGATGCACCGCATCTGCAGCCATCCCAGCGGTCCGTTCACGCAGAGCACCTCCGTGGCCGTGGCGCGCGCCGGCTCGATCAAGTGGAAGTCCCTCTTGAACAGTCAGGGGCTCGACCCCTCGAGCAACGACGGCGTGGTGAACACGCTGTCGATGCTGTGGCCGCACGACGAGGACGAGCCCGACCCTCGCCACCAGCTCGTGTTCGTGCGTGCGGACCACGCGGACATCGTCGGTCTGTACGCGCGCATTCCGCCGCCTGCCCCGCTCGACTCCGGGCGCTCCCACGTCAGCTACGACATCTTCCCTTCGCAGGGCGGCTTCGGAAAGGCGCAGTTCGACGCGGTGTGGACGCGCGTGTTCGAGTTCGCCTTTCTGAGGCGCGTCAGTGGGTGAGCAGCTTGCGCTCGAACAAGTCGAGCACGCGCTCCAGCGCTGCGAGCGTGGGGTTGCCCGGCTCGTGCAGCGCGTCGACCGTGAGCACCGAGTGCCGCGCCGAATAGGGCCCGCGTGGGTTGCCGAGCTTGGGGTCGATCTCGACCGCGACGAACCCGTCGCCTAGCTTCTGGCGCAGGTACTGGAAGCGTGGGTAGGGCGAGACCGGGTCGCGCTTGAAGCGCAGGCCGAGCACCTCGAGCTCTTCCTTGGCACAGCGCTGCGCGACCGCGGCCAGGGTGAGCTTGTCGCAGTCGATGCCGCGAGGCGTGCCGAACGGGAGCGAGGGGTGGGACACCACCGGCGCGAGCACCCGCGGGTCCGCGGCCAGCGCGAGCGCAAAGCCGCCCGTGAAGCACATGCCCACCACGCCGACGCCCGGGCCGCCGCAGCGGTCGTGTTCGACCGCGACCAACCCCCGCAGCCAGTTCGTGACCGGCGAGGCGCGACCGCTCGCGAACACGTTGAACTCGCGGCTGATGCACACCTCAGCGGTCGTGCGCAGCAAGGCCAGCGAGCGGCGCGCAGAGCTCAGCTTCGTCACGTCCGTGAGCGCCGGCCCGAACAGGTGCGGGACCGCGACCGAGAAGCCGCGCTCGACGACACGGTCGGCGAAGCCGAGCAGCTGCGGCGAGATGCCGGGCAGCTCGGCTAGCACGATCACGGCAGGCCCGCTGCCCTTGCGATAGACGTCGTGCGCAGCGCCTGCATGCTCGAAGCGCGCGTGTTGGTACGTCCCGATCTCACCCGTGCGTGCGCCCATTATGCAGGCGTACCACTTACGGCATGTACAGCTCGCGGTATTTGTCGGACGACTTGGCGTTGTTGGACTTGCGCGGGAGCAGGTTCCACTTGTTCTCGTCGCCGCCGTCGCCGTAGTGGTTGAAGTTGTTCTCCAGCAGCAGCACGTCGCGGTTGTCGGCGAAGAAGCCGAACATCATCTGCACGAAGTTCGGGTTGTCGCCCCAGCCGGACTCGTCGCGCTGGATCGACCACTCGACCACGGCGAGCTTCTTGCCGTGCTCGCGCGCCAGCTTCGCCGCGTCGCAGATGTCCTGACCGCTGCCGCAGGTGTCGCGCCAGTCGGTGCTCGTCATGGCGGTGAAGTCCTGAAAGTCGTAGCGGGTCAGGCCCAGCACATCGACGTACTCGTCGCCCGGGTACGCGTCCCAGACGTTCTCCACCGCGAACAGCTCCGAGGCGACGCCGCTCTTGTTGGCGGAGAACACCCAGGTCACCTTCAGATCGGACTCGCTGTGGATCGCGGTGTAGACGTGCTTCCAGCAGTCGGTCCAGACCTGCAGACCCACGGTCTTCGGGTTCCAGGGGAACCAGGTGCCGTTGAACTCCTGCGCCAGCGACACGATCGTGTTGTCACCAGTACGCCCGGCGGCCTTGGCGTTGCGCGCGAAGGCCTTCCAGTAGTCATCGAAGGCACCGGTCGCGCACCGGCGCATGTTGTCGAAGTACTCCGCCTCGCT
>DASUME010000740.1:0-3211 GCA_036277895.1 Polyangiales bacterium | reverse complement strand
GGGCGCATTCTCTGCAGGCATGTTCGCCTCCTTGTCTTGCAGGATAGACAGGTGGGCGAGCATGTGCCAGCATGGTTTCAGCGTTCGACGAAGGCGCGCTCGATCGTGTACTCCGCGGGCTCGTGGCTCTTGCCCTCGCGGAAGCCGCGCGTCTCCAGCGTCTCCACCAGCTCGTCCAGCATGTCCGGGTTGCCGCAGATCATCACGCGGTCGTGCTCCGGGTCGAGGTCGGGCAGGCCGAACTGCCGAGACAGCCGGTTGGTCGCGAGCGCGTCGGTGAGCCGGCCCATCGTGGGGTAGGGCTCGCGGGTGACGGTGGGATAGTAGTGCAGCTGCTTCTGCACCAGCTCGCCGAGGTACTCATGGCCAGGCAGCTCCTTCTGGATGTAGTCGTAGTAGCCGAGCTCGCTCACGTAGCGAACGCCGTGCGTGAGCACCACGTGCTCGAAGCGCTCGTAGGTGTCGAAGTCGCGCACCACGCTGAGGAACGGGGCGAGGCCGGTGCCGGTGCCCAGCAGGTAGAGCCGCTTGCCGGGGCGCAGGTGGTTCATCACCAGCGTGCCGGTGCCCTTGGTGCCGACCAGCACCGTGTCCCCGGGCTGCACGTGCTGAAGGCGCGAGGTGAGCGGGCCTCCCGGAACCTTGATGCTGTAGAACTCGAGGTGTTCCTCGTAGGGCGCGCTGGCCACGCTGTACGCGCGCAGGAGCGGCCGCCCCTCCACCTCCATGCCGACCATCACGAAGTGGCCGCTCTTGAAGCGCAAGGCCTGGTTGCGCGTGGTGGTGAAGCTGAAGAGCGTGTCGTTCCAGTGGCGCACGCTCAACACGGTCTCGCGATTCAGGCTGCTCATGGGACCGATTGTGGGTTGCGCTCGCTATTCGGCAAAACGCATTATTCCGGATGTCGTTACCGGAGATTCCGATATGCGCTACACGCTGCGTCAGCTGGAGGTTTTTCTGTCTGTCGCCAAACAAGACAGCGTCACGCGTGCGGCCCGGGAGTTGGCGCTCTCGCAATCGGCGGTGAGCGAGGCGCTGGCGGAGCTGGAGGGCCAGTTCGGCATCCAGCTGTTCGAGCGTGTGGGCAAGCGGCTGCAGCTGAGCGAGCTCGGGCGCGCGCTACGGCCGGCCGCGGAGTCGCTGCACGCGCAGGCGCTCGAGCTGGAAGGCCAGCTGGCGAGCCAGGCCCGAGTGGGCACGGTGCGCATCGGCGCCACGCTCAGCATCGGCGACTACCTGGTCCCGCCGCTGATGGCGCGCTTCATGACGGACCACGGTCGCGCCACGCTGCACGTCGCGAACACCGCCGAGATCGCGCGCAAGGTGCTGAACTTCGAGCTCGACATCGGGATCGTGGAGGGCGAGGTCGTCGAGCCGCAGCTGGAGGTGGTGCGCTGGCGAGCGGACGAGCTGGTGGTGTTCTGCGCGCCGACGCACCCGTTCGCGAAGAAGAAGCGGCTCAGCGATGCCGACCTGCGCTCCGCGCGCTGGATCGTACGCGAGCCGGGCTCGGGCACACGCCAGGCATTCGAGCGCGCGCTGCACGGGCTGCTGCCGGAGCTGGAGATCGCGCTCGAGCTGCAGCACACGGAGGCGATCATGAATGCGGTCAAGGCCGGCCTCGGCGTGGGCTGCATCTCGCGCATCGCGCTCGCCGACTCGCTCGCCCACCACACGCTGGTTGCCTGCCGCGTGCCCCAGCGCAACTTCCAGCGCTCCTTTTACTTCCTGCTCCACAAGCAGAAGTACCAGAGCGCCGGGGTGCGCGCGTGGCTGGAGCTGTGCAAGCGAGCTTAGCGAACCGTGATCGTGTGATCGGCTGCCTTGTGCAGCACCAGCTCGGCGTGCGCGCGCTCCTTGCTGATGTGCAGGCGCAGGTTGGGCAGGTTCACGTCGCGCCAGGCGCCGCGCACGAAGTCGCCGTGGTCGGCGAGCAAGTGCGACCAGCGCGTGAGGTAGAAGCGCTCCAGGTCATCTTCGCTCGCATCGAGGTAGATGCCCACGTGAGGCAATGCCGAAGCGCGCAGCAGCTCGAACGCAAACACGCCCTCGACGATCAGCGTACAGGGCAGCGCGACCGTGCGCGCGCCGTCGACGCTGCGCGTGGCATGCGAGTAGAGCGGGACCTCCACCTCGCGTGCGTCGCTGTTCAGCCGGCCGGCGAAGCGTAGGATCGCGTCGCGGTCGTGGCTCTCCGGAAAGCCCTTCTCGTGCAGCAACCCGCGCGCTCGCAGCGCTTGATCCGACTGCAAGAAGCCGTCGCTGCCCACGACCTCCACGCCACCACCCAGGACGCGCGCGAGCGGCTCACGCAGTGCCGCGGCAAGCGTGCTCTTGCCCGCCGCCACGCCCCCCGTGAGCCCCACCAGCCGCGTGCCCGCGGGCGCCAGCGCGTGTCGCCTCGCCGCGATCACCTCCGCAAGCTGCTGCTGATCGAGCGACATCAGGGTTCACTGTAGAAGACGCGGCTCACCGCGCAAAGCGCGTACGGCCGAGCCTTGGCCCCGACGCGCATCAGAGGTCGATGTCCTCGGCACGCGAGGCACAAGCTCGTATAGTGGCCAGCGCCATGGCCACCAAGAAGACCCCCACCGCGCAGAGCGCATCTGCCTCGGAGCTGATCGACGCGCGCATCGAGGAGCTCGGCGACTGGCGCGGCGAGACGCTCGCGAAGGCGCGCGCGCTGATCAAAGAAGCCGATCCCGAGATCGTCGAAGAGTGGAAGTGGCGCGGCACGCCCGTCTGGTCGGACCACGGCATCGTGTGCACCGGCGAGAGCTACAAGAGCTACGTGAAGCTGACCTTCGCCCACGGCGCGGCGCTGGAGGATCCGGCCGGCCTGTTCAACGCCAGCCTGGAGGGCAACACGCGGCGCGCGATCGACCTGCACGAGGGCGTGAAGCTCAAGGACAAGGCGTTCAAGACCCTGATTCGCGCTGCCGTCGCGCGGAACAAGGCCAAGAAGAGCAAATAACGTTGGATTGAACTCCCGCGACGCGTCTCGTATGGGAGACGAACGGGACTTCGCTTGAATGAACCCAAGAACCTTCCTCGCCAGGCCCGGGAGCTAGGCGCGCGGGACGTAGCGCGAGCGGGGGCGCAGGAGGTAGCCCTGCGCACGTTGCTCCAGCGCGTGCGCGACCCAGCCGGCGACGCGGCCGATCGCGAACACCGCCGTCGGCGCACCCTCGGGCAAGCCGAGTGCCTGGCA
>DASUME010000739.1:0-8720 GCA_036277895.1 Polyangiales bacterium | reverse complement strand
ATCGTTGGATTCATGCACAAGCGGGCGCCACTCTCAACCCATCGGCAGACGAAAAGGAGAGAGTCATGAACGTACTTGTGGTCGGTGCAACGGGCGGATCGGGTCGTGCGGCGGTGCAGCAGCTCCTCGCGCGTGGTCATCACGTGACGGCGTTCACGCGCAGCGGCCAGCTCGCGACCGAGCATGCCAGGCTCTCGGTGCTGCGCGGCGACGCCACGAACCAGCGCGACGTCGAGCGCGCAGTGCAGGGCAAGGACGCGGTGGTGGTGACGCTCGGCATCACCGAGAACCCCTTCCGCGTGCGCTTCTTCGGCGCGGCGCACACTCCTACCTCGGTGCGCTCGGAAGGCACGCGCCACGTGATCGCGGCGATGAAGAAGTACGGCGTGCGCAGGTTGGTCGTGCAGACGACCTACGGCGTGGGCGAAACGCGCGACAAGCTCGGCTTCGTCGACAGCATGTTCTTCAAGCTGCTGCTCAAGCCGCAGATCGTCGACAGCGAGCTGCAGAATGCCGAGGTCACGGCCAGCGAGCTCGACTGGGTGCTCGCGCAGCCCGTGCACCTGACCGACGACGCCGCCGACCCCGCGCCGTTCCTGTCGCTCGAGGGCGAGACCGGCGCCATGAAGGTGTCGCGCGCGAGCGTGGGCCGGTTCCTCGCGGACGCGGCGCAGGACGCGCGCTACGTACGCAAGTCAGTCGCGATTTCCGGCCCCATGCAGGTCTGACAGCTCGGCCTGGCAGCCGCTGGAGACGTGGCGGCGCAGCAGCTCGGCCAGCCGCTGCACCGCAGGCCCCGCCGTCTCGCGTTGCGAGAACACCAGGTAGAGCTCGACGAAGCGGTCGTCCACATCGCGCATCGGGAGCTGCTTGAGCTGGCCGGCGGCGAGCTCGGCGCGGATGCGCGTCTCGGGGTACCAGCCGAAGCCGTGGCCGAGCCGCGCAGCCTCCACGCCCGTCGACATGCTCGACGTGGAGGCGACGCATTACGGAGCTCGACGCTGCGTTGTCGTTCTCGGTGCACGCGATGATGCGGTGCACGCGGAGCCCTCGGAACGCGAAGTCGATCAAGGTGCGCACGGCTTCGAGCGCATAGCCGTTCCGCTGATGCGCGGGCAGCACGCCTGGATGCGCAAAGTGGACGCCGAGACAGCCCTGCGCTCCGCTCAGACGCGCAAGACTCTGTGCACGGCTCGAAAGTAAGAGTGGAGCAGCTCGAGGTCGTCGAAGTCTGACGTGTAGACGATGTCCCCTCGCTGCGCCGCAGAGGCCATGACGACCGCATCGATCGCGCTGGGCCGCGGTCCTCTCGGCGAAGCCTGCATAACTGCGGAAAGCCCCTCGCCCGCAAGCCTCGCGAGTGGGTCGGCCAAGGGCTCCAGCTCCAAGCTATCCAGGATGTTCCGCTGACGGCCCTGCCCCCCTCGCCACCACTCCACGAGCACCGGCGCCGGGACGGTGACGACCCTGCCATCCTGATGCGCCGCCTGCAGCGCAACTCGCATTCGCCTGTCCGCGCGCTCCAGAGCGATCAGCGCGCCAGTGTCCAGCGTCAGACCCCGCATCTAGCGCCACTCGGCTCTTGCGGCCTCTAGCTCCTCGGCCGTGATGTCCGCCGTTCCGAGCTCCTCGAGCAGGCGGCCACGCGCCTCGAACTGACGCTCGCGCCGAAGCGCGGCCGTTAGCACCGACGACAGACTCGTGGCGGCGGTCTCCGCCTTTTGCCGCGCCCAGGCCAGATCGTCCGTAGCGAGAGAAACGCTAACCTTCTCGGTGGTTGCTGCCATGGCTCACCTCAATCCCACCAGGGTAGGATTGTTGAAGCGTCGGCGCAACCAAGGCGTAAGGAATGGTGACCCCGCCAACTGCGGCCCTACCGGAGCAGGGGTTTGTAGGCCTTGCCTGTCGCTGCATAGCCGCGGTTTCGTAGAAGCCGTGGGCCAACGTGCGGTGCGCGCCCGAGCTGACGGCCATCAAGGTCGCGCCTGAGCGAGAGGCGACGTCCTCCGCTTCGTTCGCTATCGTGGACGTTGACATGCGCAAAGCAGACGCGTTCAGCGGCACCAAGATCGCGCTGCTCTGCTGCTTCCAGCCCACTGCGCTTAGCCGCGCAGCTCCGCGCGCAGGAAGCGCAGCAGGGCATCCGCCTTGAGCGCGAGGCTGGAGAGCTCGATGTACTCGTCGGGGGTGTGGAAGCCCTTGCCGCGTGGGCCGAGGCCGTCGATCGCGGGCAGGCCGAGCGGGCCCACGGTGTTGGCGTCGCTGCCGCCGCCGATCGTCTTGGCTTCGCTGTACTGCAGGCCCGCCGCGAGCGCGCAGGCGCCGTAGCGCTCGGCCAGCGCCGCGCTATCCAAGGTGCGCGCCCAGGGCAGGCGTGAGACCTGGACGTCCAGGTCGATGCGCGTGCCTTCGAGCGCGAGCGAAGCAGCCTCGTGCAGCAGCGCGAACATCGCCTCTTGCCCGGCAGGATCGCTGAAGCGCAGGTCGAGCTCGGCGCGCGCGTGGTCGGGCACGGTGTTGCGCGCCGTGCCGCCGCTGATCAGGCCGACGTTCGCGCTCGCGCCGCTTATCAAGCCTTGCCTGGACGACACGGCCTCCACGAACTTGGCCAGCGCCCAGATCGCGTTGCGGCCCTCGGCCAACGCATTGCCCGCGTGCGCAGCCTTGCCGACGGCGCGCGCCACGGCATTCCCCGACCCGCGACGCGCGGTGATGATCGCGTCGCCCGCGCGCCCGGCCTCGAACACCAGCGCCGCCCGGCAGCGCGGCACCAGCGACTCCAGCAGCTTCTTTCCGCTCGGCGAGCCGACCTCTTCGTCCGCGACCGTCACGAAGCGCACCGGGAGCTCCGAGAGCTCGAGCCGGTGCAGCACGTCGATGATGATCGCGAGCCCGCCCTTCATGTCGAGCACGCCCGGACCGCGCGCGATGTCGCCGTCCTCCGTGTAGCCCTCGAAGCTGCCGGGTGGAAACACCGTGTCGTGGTGACCGACCAACAAGATCGCAGGCTCGCGCGCCGCGCGCGCGGTGGCGAAGCTCAGGTGGTGCGCACCGCTCGGCGCGGCCTCGACCTCCACAGTGAGCGGCAGGTCTCGCAGAGCTTCGAGGATCAGCTCGCCCACGCGGTTCACGCCGCCCACATTCGCGGTGTGGCTGTTGACGTTGACCAGGCGCTCGATCAGCTGCTTCATGTCTTGCCTGCGCGCGTGGCGGCCAGCGACGCCAGCAGCTGCGCGAGCATGGTGGCCGCCATCAGCGAGGTGTTGCCGGTGGTGTCGTGGTCCGGCGAGATCTCCACAACATCGAGCCCGACGATGTCGATGCCGACCAGGCTGCGCGCGATCTTCAGCGCCTCGTACGACGTCAGCCCTCCCGGCACCGGCGTCCCGGTCCCGGGCGCGTACGCGGGATCCATGCAGTCCATGTCGAACGACACGTAGACCTTGCCGTAGCCCTTGAAGCGCTCCAGCGAGGCGCACACCCCGCGGAGGTCGTCCTTGATCGCATCGACGAAAACGATCTCGAAGCCGTTCTCCGAGGCGAACTTCAGGTCGTGCGCCTCGGTCAGCGGCCCGCGGATGCCCAGCTGCACGATCTGCCCGCTCTTCAGGAGCCCTTCCTCGATCGCGTTGCGGAAGATGGTGCCGTGGTGGATGTCGAAGCCCCAGGCGGGACCGTACGTGTCGCTGTGCGCGTCGAAGTGGATCAGCGACAGCGGGCCGTGCACCTTGGCCAGCCCGCGCAGCGCCCCCAGCGTCACGCTGTGATCGCCGCCGACCATCGCGCTCACCGCGCCCGCGCGCGCGATCTGCTCGATGCGCGTGCTGATCCGCGTCAGCGTCTCGTCGATCGACAGCGGCACCGCCGCGATGTCGCCGCCGTCGGCGCAGCGCAGGTGATCGAACAGGTCGAGCCCGGGCTCCGGATGAAAACCTCGCGTCAGCGCGCTCGCCTGACGCACACCGCGCGGACCGAAGCGCGCGCCCGGTCGATAGCTGGTCCCGCCGTCGAACGGGGCGCCCACGATCAGCACGTCGACATCCGCCGGGTCGTCGTGCTCGGGCAGACGCAGGAACGTGGAGACGCCGGCGAAGCGCGGCACCTTGCGGGTCGGGATCGGCCGAAAGCGATCGTTCATCGCTACCTCATGGGAAGATGCCGCGCGCCGCGTAGCAATCCGAGATCGCTCGCAGCGCCACGGAGTAGGCGGCCATGCGCTTGGACACGCCGTGGTCCTTGGAGAAGTCGCGCACCTTGCGGTAGGCGCGCATCATCATGGTCTCCAGCTTGGAGTCCACCTCCTCCAACGTCCAGCGCTCCATGCGCTTGTTCTGCAGCCACTCGAAGTAGCTCACCGTGACGCCGCCCGCGTTCGCGAGCACGTCCGGGATCACGTCGATGCCGCGCTGCTCGAGGATCGCCTCACCATCCGGGTTCACCGGACCGTTGGCACCCTCGGCGACCATCTTCACGCGCAGCAGGTTGGCCTCCTCCGGACCGACCTGGTTCTCCAGCGCCGCCGGGATGAAGTAGTCCGCCGGCGTGGCGAAGAACTCCGTACGCGAGATCGACTCGGCGCGATCGAAGCCGGCGATCGAGCCGGTGCGCCGCACGTGATCGTTGAGCGCCTGCACCATCAGGCCCTGATCGTTGCGCAGCGAGCCGCTGTGGTCGCTGACCGCGACCACCTTCACGCCCATCGCATCGAGCAGCATCGCCGCGTGGGCACCCACGTTGCCGAAGCCCTGCACGATCACGCGTGAGCCCTCGAGCTCGATCTGGTGCTCGCGCGCCCACTCGACCAGGCAGTGCACCACGCCCTGGCCGGTGGCCTTCACGCGCCCGTACGAGCCGCCGCACGAGATCGGCTTGCCCGTGACCACCGCGCGCTGCGCGTTCTTCTGCTGCGCGCCCACGCCGTTCATGAACGTGTCCATCAGCCACGCCATCTCTTGCGGGCCGGTGCCCACGTCGGGCGCGGGGATGTCGTAATCGGGTCCGATGCTCGCGCCTAACGCGTGTGTGAAGCGGCGCGTCAAACGCATGCGCTCGCCCTCGGACAGCGCACGCGGGTCGCACTGCACCGCACCTTTGGCGCCGCCGAACGGCACGTCGAGCAGGGCGCACTTCCAGGTCATCACCGCGGCCAGCGCCTTCACCTCGTCGAGGTGAATCTCGGGGTGATAACGAATCCCGCCCTTGTAGGGCCCGAGGATGTTGTTGTGCTGAATGCGATAGCCCGTGAATGAGCGCAATTCGCCGCTATCGAGCCGCACCGGGAAGTGCACGATCAGCTCGGTGTTGGGCTCGGCGAGGATCGAGGACAGCTCGGGCGACAAGTCGATCACGCGAGCCGCGCGCGTCAGATAGCTCTGGACCGCGCGAAAAAAAGCGTACTCGGCAGCCATGTTCACTCCTGTCTCTGCGAGCATACCCGGTCGCGTCGCGGTCCCAACAAAGCGGTGGCCAGCAGGTGAACCTGCTCGCTTAATTGAGGCAGGGTTGCCCCGATGCTAGATGGGGCGTCCGACATGGAGCTCCCGCACGTAGTCTCGACCGCTCGGCCCAAGTGGCTCGCTCTCGGCGCAGTGACGGTCTTGCTGGGGCTCGTGCTGCGCTCGAGCTGGGTCACCGAGGACGCCTACATCACGCTGCGCACGGTCGACAACTGGGTGAACGGGCACGGGTTGACCTGGAACATCGACGAGCGCGTGCAGGCGTACACGCACCCGTCCTGGATGTTCCTGCTCAGCGCCGCGTACTACGTCACGCGCGAAGCGTTCACGACCACCATCTTGCTCGGCTTCTTGACCACGGCCGCCGCGGCGCTGACGGTCGTGCACTTCGCGCGCAGCGCGGGGCACGCGGTGGCGGCCGTGGTGCTGCTCACGTTGTCGCGCGGCTTCATCGAGTTCTCCACCGGGGGCCTGGAGAACCCGCTCTCGCACCTGCTGATCATCACGTTCATCGGGCTGTACACGATGCGCGTCGCGCCGCTCTGGCAGCTCGCGCTGACGGCGGCCGTGCTGGCGATGACGCGCATCGACGCCATGATCGTGGTGCTGCCCGCGCTGCTGCACGCGAGCTACCTCGACCTGCGCACGCGCAGCTGGAAAGAGACGCTGCGCTCGCTGGCGCTCGGCTTCGCGCCGTTCGCGGCCTGGGAGGCGTTCTCGCTCTTCTACTACGGCTTCCCTTTCCCCAACACCGCCTACGCCAAGCTCAACACGGGCCTGCCGCGCAACGAGGTGATCAAGCAGGGCCTGGTCTACTGGATCAGCAACCTGGCCTGGGACGCGCCGCTGCACGTCGTAGCGCTGTTCGGCGTGGCCACTGCGCTGTTCCAGCGGCGCCGGCGCGACGTCTTCATCGCGCTCGGCCTGCTCGGCTACGAGCTGTACGTGATCAACATCGGCGGCGACTTCATGTACGGCCGCTTCTTCACGATCCCGTTCTTCACGGGCGCGTGCCTGATCGCGATCTCGGAGCTGCCGCTCGAGGACCCGCTGCGCGCGGGCGCGGTGGTGTTGCCGTTTGCGTTCTTCTTCCTGCAGCCGCTGGCGCTGGAGGTGATGCCGCTGCCGGGCACCAACAACGGCGTCGCGGACGAGCGCTCGTTCTACCGCGACGACGCCTCGCTCGTGCTCTCCACGCGCACGCGCAACATGCCGTCGCATATCTGGACCGGGATCGGGCGCGATCTGAAGGCGCGCAACGAGAAGGTGTTCTCGTTCGACAACATCGGCTTCCTCGGCTTCGCGGCGGGGCCGGGTGTGCACATCTTCGATCAGCTGGCGCTGGCCGATCCACTGCTGGCGCGGCTGCCCATGCGCTACTCACCGCACTGGCGGGTGGGCCACTACCACCGCGTGGTGCCCGACGGCTACCGCGAGACGGTGCAGGCCGGTGGCCAGTGCAAGATGGTCGATCTCAAGCTGTGCGAGTACTACGCGCACCTGCGTGAGGTGATCTCGGGGCCGTTGTTCAGCTGGAGCCGCTTCAAGACGATCGCCGCCTTCAACCTCGGCCTGTACGAGAAGCTGATCGATCGCGAGGAGTATCGCTTCCCGGGCATGCCGCGCATCAAACTGGAGCTGCTGCAGGCGCCGCTGCAGGAGGGCGTGCAGTGGACGTCGATCGGGGCCAAGCAGATCACGGACGACGGGGTGAGCATCCTGCTCGACAAGCCGTCGCATGCGGCGCGCATGGAGGTGATGTTCGACGCGAACGATGCCTACGACCTGGAGTTCTTCAACGACAAGATCTCGGTCGGCAAGCTGCTCTCGCCCGGGCTCAACCTGGGGTTCATGCGCACGCGCAACCTGGTGCTGCCCGAGCAAGTGGCGCAGCAAGGCTTCACGCGCATCGTGATCCGCCCGGCCGGCGGAGACGGCATGTACTCCGTCGCAAACATCCGCCTATTCGACAAGTGAGACGTTTGACACCCGCGGGGGGCTACGCTAACTAAGCGGCCCATTTCGCAAGGAATGGCTGCCCGGATAGCTCAGTCGGTAGAGCAGCGCATTCGTAATGCGCAGGTCGTCCGTTCGAATCGGATTCCGGGCTCCAGTTTGATCTCAGGTAGCTGTCACGCGGGCTGTCGCCCGCTTCGCTGCCAGGTAGCCAAGCCACGCAGGAACTGACGCAGGAACTGGTCGCCACACGGCTGGTGGTTGCGGTGGCCCTCGCGGCGGAACAGCGCGCTCAGCTCTGCCTTGCCGACGGTCACGCCGGACAGGCCCATGATCGTGATGAGGTCGCGGTCCTGCAGCGCCAACGCGATGCGCAGCGCGCGCAGGATGCGGTTGTTGGTCAGACGCAGGGGCAGCTTGGGCGGCACGGCTGGCTCCGGCTCGGGCTCCTCGCGGCGCCCGCGCAGCCGGATGATCAACCCCTGCAGCAGGTGCTCCAGCACCTCGTCGGGCAGCGGCATGAACCCCGGCTCGTCCTCCTGCTTCAGCAAGGCAGCCAGCTCACGCGGCTCGAGCCGCACGCCGACTTCCTTCAGGCAAGCGAGCAGCGCGATGTTGTCGAGCGACAGCGAGTAGCGGAGGGTCCGCAGCACGTCGTTGTTGGTCATGCAGGCAGGGCTCGGTCTAGAACGTAAGCGCGCCCGGTGCACGCCTCTAGCGCCAGTGCGGGAGAGCTAGCCTGCTTGCGCGAGCTAGATCACCGAGGGGAACACCTGCGCAGAGGAGCCTATCTCCTGGCCGAGCCGCGCGAAGCTCTGACTCATCTGTTGGCTGACGAAGCGCGCGATCGGCCACGCCAGCACGGAGTGGGGCGCCTCGAAGCAGGCCTCCCAGCGCAGCTCGCTGCCGAGGCGCTGCCGGCGCAGCGTCACCTCCCCGCGGTGGCCGGTCACGCTCGTGCCCACGTATGCGAAGCCACGGCCCGGTTCCGCCCACGTGATGCGCTCGTCCAGCCGCTGCACACGCAGCCGCCCGACCTGGATCGTGACCCGGCGCGCCGCACCCGCCACGAACGGCTCGCGCATGGTCACTGGCGCCAGCGACCAACGCGCGATGCGCGCGGGTTCGGTCAGCCACGCAAACAGCTCGCGTGGGCCGCATGCGAACGCGCGCGTGAGCGTGAAGCGCGCCTGGCGTCCCTCGGTCTCGATCATGCGAGCGGCACCAGCGACGTCGCGGGCGGGCGCAGTATGTCGATGATCTGCGCGGGCGAGCGCTCGAACTTCGTGAGCGCGTGGGTCCACGGCA